>CACWUI010000005.1 GCA_902764045.1 uncultured Lachnospiraceae bacterium | reverse complement strand
TGATTGGAAGGACGTAGCCTGCCGTAAGAAGAGCGGATACCAGAAGGGTTGCCGCCCCCAGATAACCCAGCCAGCCGAATCCTCCGGACAGGGCACCTGTGGCCAGGTACCATTTACTGAAGTACCCTCCCGTGGGCGGGATCCCGATAAGCGACAGGGACGCCAGTGTAAAGCACCACATAACTATGGGCATCTGCTTTCCTATTCCCCGCAGCTCATACACATAGGTCTTATGTGTCTTATAGATAATGGCGCCGGCAGACAGGAACATGATATTTTTGGCTACAGCGTGGAATATCACCTGAAGCAGCGCTCCCAAGAGTCCCTCCGGTGTAAACAGAAACAGTCCGAACAACACATAGGACACCTGACTTACCGTGGAAAATGCCAGTCGTTTTTTAAACAGCTTCTCCTTAAACGCCAGCATCGATCCCATGAATACCGTGCATATGGCAAGTGACATGAGCACCGTCTGCACCCAGGTTCCCGCCAGGAAGTCTTTGCCCACCATGTAGTAGCAGACCCTTATGATACCAAGGCCACCTGCCTTGGTGATAAGTCCGGAAAGTACCGCCGAAGCAGGAGCCGGGGCCACCGGATGCGCCGTGGGAAGCCATGCCTGCAGAGGCAGCATACCGGCTTTACAGCCGAAACCGATCACCATGATCAGGGTCACCACAAGCACCCAGTTCTCATGACCTGCCACCAGGGACATGTCAAGATTGCCTCCGGGGGTAAATCCGATATGACCCTTTGTGTAGTAGTTCAGGAAAAATAATCCGAAAAGACCCAGACCCGCTCCGAATACCGAATATCCCAGATATTTCATGCCGGCTTTCATGGAATCTTTGGTCCTGGAATGTATTACCAGAGGCACTGTTATCAGGGACATAAACTCAAAGAACATATAAAAAGTAATGAGATTGCCCGAGTAGCATATACCCATAATGGTACCTATGGTCATGGTGTAAAAGCCCAAAAACTTTGACTCGTCCCCTTCGTGGGTGATGTACTCGTAGGCGAAAAACGCCACCAGCACCCAGATGGAGGCTATAAGACACGCAAAAAACTTGGACATGGAGTCCTGATGGAAGGTGACCACCATGGTGTCTGCTATGTTCCATACCTCAAGATCCGCGTCAGGTATAAATGCAAGACCGTAAACAACGGCAGCGTTGATAATAACTATGACTGATACCAGGGTACGCAGGGTCTTCCTGTCTTTAACTGGAAAGACAGCAAGTCCCGCCAATACCGGAAACAATATGGGTATCAGCAGTAAAATACCTATCATCAACTTTTCACCTCAACTTTCTTATAAAAGATCTATACCCTGACGGAGTATATTCATGATCGGCCCGTAGCCGATACCTAAAGCAAAATTACAAGCGATAAACGCCACCATTGACAGACCGAAGCCAAAGCTTATCTTCGGTGTCTCTTCGTGGTGGGAATTTTCAAAGGCTGCTACAGCTACGTCCCCTGCAGGCTCATGGTGTGAAACTTCGTGAACTTCATCCCCATGGGCAGCCTCCTCACCGTGAGCGACGTGTGCATCATGACCGCCGTGTTCATCTTCATGACCGCCGTGACCGTGGCCGTGGGGTTCGTCCTTTGTCCTCCAGATATTGATGCAGACAGGAAGATAATAAAGGGCGTTCAACGCCGTACTTACCGCAAGGGCGATAAGCACCACCGGCAGTCTGAAATAATCCGAATGTATGGCAGCCGTTGAGAAAAACAGCTTGGAAGGAAATCCCGCAAATAAGGGGATACCTATCATTGAAAGAGAGCCTACCACAAAGGCAACTCCCGCCAGCTTATTCCTGTGAGCCGCTCCTTTCAGGTCCTTAAACTCATAGCTGTGATGAGACACATTTGCCAGACCTCCCGCCGAGAGGAAGAGCATGGGCTTGGTCACGCCGTGGGAAAGGATATGGAAGCAGGCCGCAAGCACTCCTATCTCGGAGTTTAACCCCAGTCCCATAAAGATATATCCGATCTGGGCTACTGAGGAATATGCCGTCATTCTCTTAATGTGTCTTTCCCTGAGAGCCTTTAACGATCCCATGATCATGGCAAGCACACCCAGCACCAAAAGGGCGTCCGTGATATGCAGTTGCGCCAGAAGCTCCGGTGAGTACACGCGGAACATCATCTTGATATAAAGGATGATATATCCTTTAAGCACCAGTCCGGAAAGGATGGCTGAGGATGATGTGGTGGCAGAGCCGTGGGCATTAGGCAGCCATGAATGGAAGGGATACAGGGCGCTTTTTACGCAAAGTCCCAAGGTGGTCACGGAAAATACCACCGTAAGGGGTATCACATACTGACCCGTAGCCGCCATTTCCATAATGGTCTCATGAAGACTCTCCATAAGGAGATGTCCCGTGATATTGTACAAAAGGGCGATACCCATAAGAAAAAGACCTGACCCAAGCAGACTCATTATGAGATATCTGATGGTGGCAACTATTGTCTCTCCTCCCCGCTTTGCCATGACTATGGCGCAGGCCGCAAGGGTATTTATCTCGATGAACACGTATACCGAGAATCCCATGACTATACAGAACATGGTAGCCATGAGAGCCTCAAAGGGGCCGCCTCTGATCTCATTACCCCAGGGAGCGGGCCAGTGACCCATCATATAGGTAAAACTCTCTCCCGTGCTCACCAGGTAGCACAGAAGGATGAAGTTCAACACTCCCGTGGCAATGATAACGCCCATATTTATTTTTTGAGCAACTTTCCCGTTTCTGAAGAAGGGCATACTCATCCCGCCCACAAGGGTAAGGATTATGCTGAAGAAAGGGAAGTTGAAAACAAAAGGCATCTCATGCATCTTCGCTTTCCTCCAGTGCTTTCTTTTTTTCCTTCTCCTGCTTTGCCTTAAGCAAGATCTCGTCCAGATTCAGGGTATGGTACTTCTTGTGCAGCATCTGGATCAGTGCCAGGAAAAAGGCCGTAACACTGACCGACACCACAATACCCGTAAGCACCAGACCTGCGGGAATGGGGTTTACGTATTCTTCCACCGATGCTTCCAGATTGCTTCCCATGATAGGCGCAACTCTTCCCGTGATAAAGCCTCTCTGGGCAAGGAAAAGATATATGGCCGTATCCATGATATTCAGACCAACGGCTTTCTTTATCAGATTGTTATGAAGGAGCAGACCCATAAATCCCACACCGAAGAGGATCATGGATGCTATTTCATAAAAATGATTCAGGAAGAAATCCATCTTATATCTCTCCTTTCGAGAATAAAGAATAGAAACCGAACATTGTACATGCAACTATCAGACCCACGAATATGTTCAGGGGCAGTATAAAGCCTGAACTGAGGATCGCGCCCGGTATACCGTGGGGGACTCCCGTCTCCATATGATGGGAACCCGTGTAAAATGAATAAGTCTTAAGGGCCGCATATGACAGCAGAGCCCCGCTGGTTATAATAGTAAATACTTTAAAGTTAAAAAATTTCTTTGTCTGTTTGGAACCGAAGGCCTGGGATATGAGGATAAGCCCGGCTCCGATAATGGCGCCTCCCGAAAAACCTCCACCGGGTGAAATGTGACCGTTTAACACCACGTATATTCCGAACATCAGGATAAACGGAGCAATGATCCCCGACGTCTTCTTCAGTATGACGTCCCTATGCCTGTCATTAAGCTCTTCTTCCTTTTGCTGTCTGGCCTCGATCTGCTTTTGCTTCTCGGTCATTTCCTTTTTCCTGTCCTCATCCTTCTTTAAGAGGATAATGACTGCCATGACTGCGGTAAAAAGGACACTGGACTCGCCCAGGGTATCAAAGGCTCTGTAGTCAAGGATCATACCCGCCACGATATTGGTGGCTCCCGTATCTTCAAGCCCCTCCTCTATGTACTTCTGCGCCACTTCATTGTTGGTGGGCGCATCCGTGATACCGAAGGGCGGCGTCTTAATACACACGAAAATAAGCAGGGCGATAAAGGCGCAGCAAAGCACCACGCAGACAGGCTTGTATATCTTATGGAACCTGTCGTGATGAACGGAGATATCAACTTCCTTTTTGACCTTTTTCTTCTTCTCCGCTGCTTTCTTTTCCTCTTCCTTTCGGAAGGTTTCACCGTTTACCCATGCCACAAAGGGATTTTTATGATTTTCATGATTTTTAGGATCACTCATTGTCTTTACTCTCTTCGGACTTGTCCTTTTGCTTCTTTTTCTTGGAGGTATCAAGGGCCCCCACTTTTTTCAGTACTATAAAGAATAAAATACTTGTTACTCCGGCTCCTACCGCAGCCTCCGTGCCCGCCAGGTCCGGGGACTCCAGGACCACCCAGATAATGGACATGACCACGCTGTAGGACATCAGTATAAGAACGGTCACAAGCAAATTTTTTGCCACTGTGGCCGCTATGGCGCATGTCACAAGGAAGCCAAGCAGTATCCACACCAGTATCATCTGTCCGTCAACCATCTTTATCCGCCCCCTCTTCTATCACCGTTTCAAACTCGTCGGCATCATCCTTTTCCTGAGATGCGATCTCCATCTTGGCTATCATATGACTGGCAATGGGGCCTGAAAGCCAGAAAAGGATCACTATGACCGCCAGCTTCAGAGTGGCAAATGTAAATCCCGTAAGGACAGCCACACCCGCCAGGCTGCAAAGAAGTCCTAAAGTATCCGACTGGGCTGCCACATGCATACGGTTCAGTACATATTTGAACTTAAATACACCGAAGGTGGCTGCGGCAAAAATAAATATCCCTATGCCTATAAGAACCGCCGCTATGATAAATCTTACTAACATCAGTCCTTCGCCTCCTCATCGCTTTTGTCTATGATCTCAACAGATCCCGGAGTCATTTCACGCTCGCGCCTGAGTTTTTCCGCCTTTTCCCTGACCTGGATGATCTTGGATAAGACCACCACTCCTACAAATCCCAGCATTGCGTAGATAACCCCCACATCTATAAGGAAATCCTCACGCAGGAACACCGAAAGCATGCAAATAAAGGCTATGACCTTGGTGCTTATCATATTGGCCGCCACTATCCTGTCGGTAAATCTGGGTCCCAGTATGGCCCTGATCAGACAAAGGAAAATGATGACCGATAAAGCTATCATGCATATTATGAAAAAAATATGAGAATAGGATGTTCCCTGAAACATTATTTATCTCCCTTTTCTCCCGCGTTACTCTTTTTTTCCATGTGCTCCAGCTGCTTTACGAATACGGAGTCTCCCAGACCCTCTGCCATGCTTTTGTCAAGTGCGTGTACGCAGAAAACATCCTCCTCCACTTCCACGGTAATGGTACCGGGTGTGATGGTTATGGAATTGGCAAGGGCGGCCTTTGAAATGTCGCTTTTTAAGTCCGTCTTAAAATATACCAGCCTGGGCTCGATCTTAGCTCCTGGGGTAAGCACAAGCTTAAGTACACCCATATTGGCCTTGATGATCTCCCATATAAGTATGCCGAGATATTTCAGGATACGTCCGAAGTTTTTAAATACCACAGCGTCCATTTTTGCGCTGTAGCCCAGGGCTTTGCACGTAAAAAAATACAAAAGTGTCGCAAAGCCTGCACCGAATATTGCTATCTCTACAGTGAACCTGCCGTTGAATATAACCCAGGCTATCCACAGGAAAATCCACAACATATTAAATACTCCGTAATAATTTTAAAAATTTTATAAAATTACTTCTATTATGGGGCATGGGGGTTGGAAAGTCAAGGCAAAAAATAGAGACACGGAATCGTCCCCGTGTCTCCAAAACAATATAAAGTAATATTAGGTATATGCCTTCTTCCTGAGAAGAAGGCACGAGCTCATTACAGATGAAGAACTCTGTCCTGGATCTCCTGGGTACGACCCTGGTTCCAGAACTGGGTTCCGATGTAACCGCAGGTCCTTCTTGCAACATTTAACTTATTCTGGTCGCGGTTGCCGCAGTTGGGGCACTCCCAGACCAGCTTTCCGTCCTCATCATCAACGATCTTTATCTCGCCGTCAAAGCCGCATACCTGGCAGTAATCGCTCTTTGTATTCAGCTCTGCGTACATGATGTTTTCATAGATGTACTGCATAACACCCAGCACAGCCTCGATATTCTGGCTCATGTTGGGAACCTCAACATAGCTGATGGCACCTCCGGGGCTCAGGGCCTGGAACTCGGATTCGAACTTAAGCTTGGTAAATGCATCGATCTCCTCCTGAACATGAACATGGTAGCTGTTGGTAATGTAGTTCTTGTCCGTAACTCCCGGAATGATACCGAATCTCTTCTGAAGCGCCTGGGCAAATTTGTAGGTAGTTGACTCCAGGGGTGTTCCGTAGAGTGAGAAGGAGATATCAGACTCCGCTCTCCACTTTGCGCACTTGTCATTCATAAACTGCATCACCTCAAGGGCAAATTCCTTGCCTCCCTCATCGGTGTGGGAAACTCCCTTCATGTACTGCGTACACTCGTTAAGTCCCGCAAATCCCAGGGAAATGGTGGAATAGTTGCCGTAGAGCAGCTTGTCAATGGTCTCGCCCTTCTTCAGACGCGCAAGGGCACCGTTCTGCCAGAGGATAGGCGCTACATCCGAGGGTGTTCCTTTAAGTCTGTTGTGACGGCACATGAGAGCCTTGTGGCAAAGCTGCATCCTCTCCTCAAGGATATCCCAGAATTTCTTCTCGTCCCCGCCTGAAGAGCAGGCAACGTCAACCAGGTTTAATGTGACCACGCCCTGATTGAAACGGCCGTAATACTTGTGAGCGCCGTTCTCACCCATTCCCGTGATATCGGGGGTAAGAAATGAGCGGCATCCCATACATGCGTAAACATCGCCGTTTTTAAGCTCACGCATCTTCTTTGCGGAAATGTAGTCGGGAACCATGCGCTTTGCGGTACACTTAGCCGCAAGTACGGTAAGATCCCAGTACTTTGATCCCTCGCGCACATTATCCTCATCAAGCACATAGATGAGTTTGGGGAATGCAGGTGTGATAAACACGCCCTTTTCATTCTTAACGCCCTGGATGCGCTGGTTGAGGACCTCTTCGATGACCATGGCAAGGTCGTCCCTGGTCTGACCCTCGGGAACCTCGTCAAGGTGCATATAGACCGTAACGAAGGGCGCCTGACCGTTGGTGGTCATAAGGGTGATCACCTGATACTGGATCATCTGGACACCGCGCTGGATCTCGTCACGAACACGGAGCTCGGCAACCTCTTTGATCTTCTCCTCTTCCACGGGGATCCCGGTTGCCTCGAACTCTTCTCTTACCTGCTTGATGAACTTCTCACGGCTTACCTGTACGAAGGGCGCCAGATGTGCAAGTGAAATGCTCTGTCCGCCGTACTGCGAGCTTGCTATCTGGGCAATGGCCTGGGTAGCGATATTGCAGGCGGTGGAGAAGCTGTGGGGCTTCTCGATCATTGTCTCACTGATGACAGTACCGTTCTGGAGCATATCCTCCAGGTTTACAAGGCAGCAGTTGTGCATGTGCTGTGCAAAATAATCAGAATCATGGAAATGGATGATGCCCTGCTCGTGAGCCTCTACCACATCCTGGGGTAAAAGGAGTCTCTTTGTGATATCCTTGCTTACCTCACCTGCCATATAATCACGCTGAACACTGTTTACGGTGGGGTTTTTGTTGGAATTTTCCTGCTTTACTTCTTCATTGTTACACTCAAGAAGGCTTAAGATCTGCTCGTCCGTGGAGTTTGACTTACGGACCAGGGCTCTTTTATATCTGTATGTAATGTACTTTCTGGCTACGGAAAATGCCCTGTGCTGCATGATCTCATTTTCCACAAGATCCTGAATCTCCTCCACATTCAGGGATCTTCCCATGTCTGCGCAGATCCCCTCAACGGTCTTTGCAATGGAATGTACCTGTTCATCCGTAAGTCTTTCCTTAGGGATGACTTCATTGTTTGCTTTTTCAACGGCTGCAACTATCTTCGCGCCGTCAAATATCATCTCTGATCCGCTTCTTTTTATAATCTTCAAGCCAATCATCCTCCTCTTTACATTTTAAAAATCAACGACTAACAATCTATTTTAAGCGTCCTGAACGCGGGTAAGGCCTAAAAAATTGCCGGTAAGGCAAAAAGGGCGTAAATACGCGCTTTCTCTCTTATCGGCAAAATAATACTACATATTGTGGTCGTTGTCAACTTAAAACCTATATATTGTTACAAATCCAGTAACCACGGGGGTTTCGGGAACCCCCGGGGGGATCTGCGGGGAGACCGGGGTGATTTTCGAGGAGACCGGGAGACTTAGAACTGTCACCCTGTCCCCGTGTCCTGCCCAAAAGAACCGTCACCGGGTCACTCACACTCCCCTGTCAAGTTCTTTAAAAAGTCTTTCGGCGGCTTCCTTGTCGCTTATAAGCCTTACGTGATCGCCGGTCTTAAATCTGTCATCGGGGCTGGGCATGATATTTAACTCTCCCTCGGAGGCTATCCCTATGATATTTATGGCATATCTGGCTCTGGCATCGATCTCACGTATGCTCTTCCCCACCCAGGCGGGAAGCACGGGGATCTCATATATGGAATACTCCCCGTCCAGCTCTATATAGTCAAACACGTGGTTTGCCGAGCACTTGGCAGCCAGCTTGTAAGCCGCATCCCTGTCCGGATAGACCACCTCGTCCGCCCCGTTTTTCAACAGGAACTTGGCCTGGATATCCCTGTTGGCAGCACTGATCACATACTTTGCCCCAAATTCCTTTGCAAGATTGGTGATCTCCAGGGAATTCTGAAAGCTCTCCCGTATGGCCACCACCACCACATCGAAGTTGCTAAGCCCCAGGGCCTGAAGCACGTCGGGATTGGTGCAGTCACCGATGCGGGCACTGGTAACCTCGGTAAAATAATCCCTTATCTGCTCCTCGCTCTGGTCAATGATCATTATCTCATTATCCAGTTCCAGGAGCTTATTGCAAAGGTGCTGGCCGAATTTGCCCATACCGATTATAAGTATTGATTTCATAGCTTAACCTCCGTTTTTAACCCACATTTATCCGCTCTTCGGGATACTTTATAAAGGCCTTTCTCTTGTTGCTCTTAAATGTAACCGCAAAGGTCACGGTTCCGATTCGTCCGGAGAACATCATTATCATAAGGATGATCTTGGATATGGGCAACAGGCTTCGTGTAATGCCCGCCGACAGCCCCACGGTTCCCATGGCGGAGAATACCTCAAGGAGCACATCATCCAGAGGCAGCCTCTGTACATGGGTAATGATCAAAAGCGCCGCCACGATAATGCTTACATTCAGTCCGAATACCATGGCCGCCGTCTTGATATTTTCGTCGCCTATGCGGCGTTTCAGGACCCTGGGCCCTGTGGTCCGGGCAAGACTGGAGAAAATGTAGGCGCCCATCACCACTATTGTGGTGGTCTTGATACCGCCGGCGGTGGAGCCTGAGTTTCCTCCGATAAACATGAGCATACAGGTGAGAAGCTTGCTGGCCTGGGTCATGTCCCCCACCTCTATGGCATTAAATCCCGCGGTCCTGGGGGTAACCGATGCAAACACGGCGGAAAGCACTCTCTGACCGGGATTCATGCCCGCAAAAAGATTGTCGTGCTCAAAGATAAGGAAAAGTATCGTCCCTCCTGCCACAAGGGCTCCCATCATTATAAGGACCACCTTGGAGTGGAGGCTGTATTTTCTGATCTTAAACTTCTTATCCAGTATATCATCCCAGACAACAAAACCCAGTCCTCCCACAAGCACCAGGCATATTATGGTAATGAGGATCACTGGATTTCCCTGCACGGTGGTAAGGGATGAATAGGAGCCATAGCGCCCCATCAGATCAAAGCCCGCATTACAAAAGGCGGAAATGGAGTGAAAAATGCCGTACCATATACCCTTCGCTACTCCCAGCTGCGGTATGAACTGGGTGCAAAGGATGCCGGCGCCTATCATCTCGATGATGATGGTACGCCTGAATATCCTTTTTAACGTATTCGTGATGCCGTCCAGCTGAAAAGCGTATATGCTCTCCTGGATCATGTTGCGCATGTTCAGACCGATGCGACGCCTGAATACGGAATAAACTATGGCGGAAATGGTGATGATACCCAGACCTCCGATCTGGATCATTACAAGGATGACGATCTGACCGAAAAGGGTCCAGTGGTTAAATGTATCCACCACGATAAGCCCCGTCACGCAGGTGGCGCTTACGGAGGTAAAAAGGCAGTCAAAAAAATGGGTCACCGTGCCCGTCTTAGAGGCAATGGGGAGCATAAGCAGAAATGTTCCCGCCATGATGACCATAATAAAACCCAGCGCCATTATCTGCGCATGGGACATGCCTTTTCTTCGTTTCCTGTCGGCCATTGCCGCGCCTCCTGTTACAAATATTTAAAGATCTCTTCCGGTCTGTCGATAATATACTCCTCAGGGACGATCTCCTCAAGACCCGGTCTGCCCCTGAAGCCCCAGCTTACCAGGATGGTGGCGACTCCCGAGTTGGCGCCGAACTGTCTGTCAACTTCGGAATCTCCCACATAAAGCACCCTGTCGGCGGAAACCCCGAGAGTACCCAGGGTATCCGTCATGATCACGGGATCAGGCTTGCGAAGTTCTCCTATCCTGCCCCTCACAACGGTAAAGATCTCCGGGAAAAAGGAATTGACCAGTCTTTTAGCCGTGTCATCGTTTTTATTGGTGATGACGGCCAGCTTGTATTCCCCTTTTTTTAACTCCTCAAGCACCGGCTTTATGCCTTCATAGGCATAGGTGCGGTTCTCGCATATCTCGTTGTATTTTAAATTGAAGATATCCCTTGCCTCCTCAAACTCCTCTTCGGACATGTCTTCCGGAAGGGTGCAGCGCAGGAGATTGTTTATGCCGCCCCCGAGTTTGGGTATGACTTCTTCTTTTGAGATCTCTTCAAGACCCTTTGTCTTTCTTGTGTAATTTACCGCATCCGTCAGATCTGCCGCGGTATTCAGCAGGGTTCCGTCCAGATCGAATATTACGGTTGTTATGGTTCCCATCGGGTTACTACCTCCATTACCTTCCTGACAGGTATAAAAAGCGCCAGGCAAACCAGAAAGTTGCTGACTCCGTGTATAAGATCAAAAGGGATGCCGGCTATCCACCAGCCCAGCGCTCCGGCGGGGCCCATTATGAAAATGGTGGTTATGGCACAAAGGGCGCCGAAGGCAAGGCCGTAAACGCCGGAGATTATACAGTAGAGTATGTACGAGTCCTTTTTCCTTGCAAGCATGATGAGTGCAACGAGTATTGCCCATACATACAGATAGCATATGGACCAGATTCCGAAGCCCCAGAAAAGGAATTCTATCCCCACAAAGGCGTAAACGGCTATCATGGTCTTCCAGCCGTAGTAAATGGTAAATATGATTATAAAAAAGGATACCAGCTCCACATTGGGTATGGAATCAAGGATCCTTTTTACCACTTCCAGCACCGCTATCATCATCCCGATGCGGGCGATGTCATAAGCGGTGAACCGGCTCCTGCCCGAGCCGTCGTTATTGTGCTTTTTCATAAACCAGTTTGAACTCGTCTCCGTCCTTTACGGTCTGGGTGTCGGCGCCGCTGTTGTCGTACTCGCCGTTCACATAAATTGCCCAGTAGGCTCCGTCGGTGGCGTAGTTGGCAGCCTCGTCATTTACGGACTCGATGAAGATGCCCGATGCGGACTCTGAACCTGTATAGGTAAAGTCCCCGTCCTCTTTGAGCTCATCCATGAAGCCCCGTAAATACTGGGCGCTTGTCTTATCCTCGTAGTGTTTGGTCTCTCCTTTGGAGTTTACCACGTCAAGGCTTACCTTTTTTTCCGCCTCGGTAGCTGTCGTGCTGCTGCCGGAGCCTGCGGTGGTGGTAGTATCAGTACTGCCGCCTGAGCATCCCGCAAAGGTAAGTGCCGCAGAGCCTATGGCTCCGAATGTTATTATTGTTTTTATTATCCTGCTCTTCGTCTTCATAATATTCCTCCGTTTAATAAGGTGTTTCCTTAACCAGTACTCCCTGCACCACAAGCCTGTAATTGTAGTCCGTGGCCTCGCAGCTGGAAAGGGTGACTATCTGGGAAGCCTTTGAAATATCAACCCCTGTGTTGTACATGCTTCGTTCGGCGCACTCCAGAGCGAACTGCTTTAACTCCTCCTCGTTCATATTTATAGTATAAACGGGACCGTCCGGATCGGAGTTATACACCGCAAAGATCTTATACTCCCTCAGCACATCCGGCGTGTAGATATAGAAAGTATCATTGGTTCCCTGACGGTAAAAATCCTCGTCCTTATAGTTATTATTTTTTGTAAACATGGAATCATCGTTCATGTGATGTCCGTAAATAATAACATGGGAAGCGTCAAGACCTTCCTTTATCTCCCCTGCGATAAACAGGGTCCCGCCTCTGCTGTATTCGCCGTCAAAGCCCAGATGCAGGTAATGATCATCGTCATCCGGACGCTGTACAACGGGAAGCAGGGTCTGGGTACCGTCATTTCGATACATTCCTTTGGCATCGGTATTGATCTTTAGAGCCGCCTCGTGATTGTACTTAAATTCTTCCTTTTGCTCACCGCCGCCGTCATCTATCTTGGCGGGTTCGGTAATGGATTCCACCGCCTTTTTATTTACCTCGGCCACATGCTTGTATTCGCCCTGAAGCCTGAAGATATTGACCAGGGCAATGACCAGGACTATGGCGCAGCCGATGATAACGAGTATTGCTATGACGGGGGCCTTCCTTCGTCTTCTTCTTCTAACCATAAAACCAAACCTTTATATTATGCTTTTCCGTCAGAACCGAAAAGCAATATTTTCTCTTTAACAGTTGCCTTGATGGCTTCCGCTCCGGGCTTAAGGACTTTTCTGGGGTCAAAGCCTTTACCCTCTAAGTCCTTACCCTCTTCGATATATTTTCTTACTGCTGCCGTAAATGCTATCTGGCACTCGGTATTTACATTTATCTTGGCTACACCCAGGTTAATGGCTTCTTTTACCATATCGGCAGGGATCCCCGTGCCTCCGTGAAGCACAAGGGGAAGGGATCCCGTCTTTTCCTTTACGCTCTCAAGCACGTCAAAGCGAAGTCCGGGCCAGTTCTCGGGATATTTGCCGTGTATGTTCCCGATGCCTGCCGCAAGAAGGTCTACGCCAAGCTCAGCTATAGCCTTACATTCCTCGGGATCAGCGCACTCGCCCATGCCCACGACTCCGTCTTCCTCGCCGCCGATGGCGCCCACCTCTGCCTCAAGGGACATACCCTTGTCGGCACAGATCTTAACCAGTTCCTTGGTCTTTTCCACATTTTCCTCTATCGGATAAGAGGAGCCGTCAAACATGATCGAAGAAAATCCCGCATCTACACATTTGAGACATCCCTCGTATGTTCCGTGGTCAAGGTGAAGGGCCACAGGAACGGTAATGCCCAGATCATCGGTCATGGCTGAAGCCATGGCTGCAACGGTCTTAAAGCCGCCCATGTATTTGCCGGCGCCCTCTGATACACCAAGGATTACCGGCGCGTTCATCTCCTGGGCTGTTTCAAGAATGGCCTTGGTCCACTCAAGGTTGTTTATATTGAAATGTCCTACGGCGTAGTGACCTGCTACGGCGTCATTAAGCATCTGTTTTACATTTACTAACATAAGAAAACTCCTTTCTGTTAAGCGAAAACTTCAAGATCCGGGGGAACCGTTTACATTTTCTCAGGTTCCGGGTAATCCTCCCCGAAGGTGTCCACCGTTATGCTCTTGATAACCTGGGGCTCCAGCGGCTTATCCAGAGGATTGGTCTGAACTTCCGCGATCTTATCCAGCACATCCTCACCCTCGATAAGCTTGCCGAAGGCCGCATACTGACCGTCCAGCTGGTTCACATCCTTGTGCATGATAAAGAACTGGGAACCGCCGGAATTGTACTCAGCTGCCCGGGCCATGGAAAGAACACCTCTGGTGTGGGAAAGGTCATTCTTTACATTGTTCATGACAAACTCGCCCTTAATATTATATCCGGGGCCGCCCGTTCCGTTTCCCTCGGGACATCCGCCTTGGATCATAAAGCCTGAGATAACCCTGTGGAAAGTCAGACCGTCGTAGAAGCCTTTTTTAATGAGACTTATGAAGTTGTAAACCGACTGGGGCGCGATCTCGGGATAAAGTTCCAGCTTCATCACGCCGCCGTCTTCCATGGTGATCGTTACTATAGGATTTTGTGCCATTTTATATTTCTCCTTTTTGTATTGGAATAAATTCGTAGATTTAATTATACCACTTTTTTATGGTAAAATAAAAAAAATATGGGGAAGAAAGGAATGCACATGATCAACTGGAAAAAACCCGAATTAAGCGACCTTACCCGTATCCGTCAGGCTACATTTAAGTCCTGCAGCATGGGCAGCGACCTGGCCGCGGTAAACATCTTTCTGTTAGCGGACAAATACGACCTGCGGATAGCCTTTGCCGGGGATCTTATGATACGCAGATATAAGACCCGGGACACATGTCTGGGACGAAACGGCTACACATTTCCCGTGGGCTCCTCTCTTTCCGACAGAAAATGCATAGACGAGGTGCTTGATGACCTGGCGGAGGAGGCAGACTCATCCGGGGTTCCCCTTTCGTTCTGCCTTTTGACCGAGGATCAGAAATGGTACTTGGAAAGAAAATACCCCGAAATGGAATTCGTTTCTTATCCCGGGGACAGTGATTATCTTTACACGGCGGAACATCTGGGAAAGCTTGCCGGCAGATCGAATCATAAAAAGAAGAATCATGTATCAAGATTTAAAAAGCAGTATCCTGATCTTGAGTTTGTCATCTTTGAAAAGCGCAGCATGGACGATTGCGGCGGCAGTCCCTGCACCTGCGATCTGTACCGGGTGGAGGAGGCCTGGATAAAGGAACGGGAAAATGATCTGGAGCACTCCCAGGTTCTTGAAAAACAGGAAATAAAGACGGCTGTGAGACTTTTCCCCGAGCTTGATATAATCGGTGCGCTCATCCGGGTGGAGGGCAGGCCTGTGGCCATGAGCATCGCATCGGAGATCTCCTATGGGGTATTTGATATTCATTTTGAAAAATCCTTCGGTGAATATGCCGCAAACGGGGCATACGCCGCAGTCAACCAGATGTTTTCCGAATATCTACTGGAAGAGCACGGGGCCAAATGGATCAACCGGGAGGAGGACATAGGGCTTGAGGGATTGCGCAAGGCCAAAGAGTCCTACCATCCGGATATGATGCTCCATAAATATTCGGGGATCTTAAGAAAGGGGTGAGATAATGCTGTCAGAAGTTTTATCTAAGGAGACCTGTGCCAAATGCAGGTTCTGTTGTTCCTTCAGAAGAAAGAGTCTGTGGGAGACTCCTCTTTTGTCGGAGGAATTCGTAAAAACACATCCTGTAGGATTTAAAGGTGCGCCTGTAAAATACATTTTTATGACAGGGGATGGTTTCCCCTACGCCCAAACCGACCTTTCCGGGCTCTACAAAAGCGACGATCCGGAAGAAGAGGTTCCCTGCCCTTTTCTTGACCCGGACAGGGGATGCATCCTGCCGGAGAATGAAAAACCCTTTGACTGCAAGATCTGGCCTTTAAGGATTATGAGGATGCCTGAGGGTGAACTTAAGGTCTGTCTCACTCCCACCTGCCCTGCCATCAACAGGCTTGATATCGATGTGATGAAAAAACTGGTACAGAGCGGTCTTGGCGACAGGATACGGGAAGAAGCCGGGAAATATCCATATATGATAAAAGACTACCGTGATGGGTTTGTGATACTGGAGTAGTAAATATCAGCGCGAATTAGCAGCCCGTAATATGGTATTTCCGGACATTTGTAATCTGACCGCAGAATTAAAAACACGGATATGGTTATACGTCCGGAAAACATCGCTGCGAAGCAGCATTTATGTTTTTCGGACGTTGTTTATAACCATATCCGTTGTTTTGTGAATTCTGCAGGTCGGATTACACAGTCCGGCAATATCATATTACGGGCTTAATATAGCGTTATTATTTAATAATCCGTAGCATAACACCTCACGGCCACTCTCGCTCTTCCGCTGTAATCACAGGTAAACAGCGTCAGGCTCCAGCCTCCGGTATCCATACGCTCGATCTCCGTGGGACGCATGGTCTCCACGTCTCCGATCTCATATTCGAACTTATTGTCATCCATGTCGGTAAAAATAACCTTTGACTTATAATCCGCTCCCACCAGCCTTCCGAAATGGGCGCTGTAATTGTGCCCCGCAATGATAAAATGCTCTCTGTAGGGCGTGGTGTCCTCATACCGGCAGGGGGCTATCTTAAGATTGGCATCGGTACAATCCGCTATAATGGGAAGCTTAAGGTCAAGGTTTGGTATTTCCAGATTGCCGACATAGGGGATCCCGTCGATCCACACCACTTTCATTGGCACGTCGGGATTTATAAGGTAACTGTTGTCCTTGTCCTTATCACTTATCTGCTCCTCAACCTTTGCCGAGATCTCAGCCGCATTTATCTTTGCCCTGTATTCCGTGTAAAAGTTGGACGCGGTAATACCGCCCGCTATACACAGGCAAGCCGCTCCGATTATTATAAGCCATGTAAATACCTTACTTCTGTTTTTTCTTTTCTTCGGCTTTCCTTCGTTTTCTTTCACGTTTTTCCTCTTTTATAACTGCTCTCTCTTTTTTCTTTTGTTTACGTCCTTTTCGTCCCTGAAGCATTACCCAGATAAACAATGCCACAAGCCCCGGCACCGCAAGTATGGGCGCCACGATAAGGGGATCTATAACGGTGGCATCCGCCCGTGCGTTGAAATTATAACCCGGGTCGTTGGGTATCCTGTGTCCCCGCACAAGAAGGCGGTGGGAATTGACACCGTAGGGCGTACAGGTAACAAGTGTACATAAATCCTTGCCGCTTTGCAAATACAGGTCCTTTACCTCTTCCGGCAATACCACAAGGATCTGATCCACCTCATAGGTGAGGTTGTCATTTAATGTGGTAAGCATAAAGGTATCGCCTATCTGCAGCCTGTCTATGCTTGTAAGAAGCTTGGCGCTTGGAAGGCCTCTGTGTCCCGAGATCACGCAGTGGGTGTCCTCCCCTCCCACGGGAAATGATGACCACTCAAGATGACCTATGGCCACCTGCAGCTTGGATTCATCGGTCCCGTGGTAAATGGGCAGCTTTACCCTGATCTTCTGTATGGTAACATAACCCATGATACCCGTGCCGGAAACATCCAGAATGCTGTTGTACTCTGCCATCTCCGAATCCGTCAGGGTGTAGGGACCGGTATAATTGGCCGCTAAGTTTTTATTCCACTCCACGGCCTCGTTCCATAGCTTTTCGTACTCCTCACGGCTCAGGTTGTCAACGGCCTCCTGATAGGACGCGATAGCCCTTGACTGATGGAAGGAGTTCCAGTAATCAGCCACGGAAGGATACAAAAGAAGTCCCAGTCCTCCCGCCATAACAACGATGAGGATAATGGTAATAAGGGCGTTGCCCCTTCTTTTCTTCCTTCTTTTTCTGCCCTTACCCGATGAGGAAGACTTAGGCTTACTGTCCGCCTTGGTGTCCGCCTTTTGGACAGGGGCTTTTTTATTCTTTTTAATTTTTTTCTTACTTTCCCCGTCCTTTAAAGGACTTTTTTTTCTTCCCAACTGTATCTAAAACCTCATATATCATATCATATCTTATCACTTCATTATCCCTTTTTTATAAGGCAGTGTCAAGTAATTCACAGGGGAAAATGGGGGTTTTCATTTTACTCAGGACACGGTGACGGTTCTCAGTCTCCCTTCGGGAGACAGAAAACCGTCCCCATGTCCCTCGGGATTTACGCAAAAAAACCGCAGGTTTCATTTTCGTCAGCGTTAAAAGACGAACATGACTCCTGCGGGAAAAATTATTTATTTGCAGATCAAGATACTATCTTATCTTTTTCTTCCTCGTCTCTTGGATCCAAGCGTGATCGAAGTTGCCGCGATACCTGCTGCCGCAACAGCTGCAACAATGTAAAGGGCTGTGTTTGATTCGTCACCGGTTCCTGGACTCTTCTTCTTTACTACTACCTTTTTCTTCTTACCTCCCTGCTCGTCAAGCTTGGAGTCTTCGTCTGACGATGTGGTTTCATCAGATGATTCGGTTTCGATTTCCACATCATCAAGGGTCTTGCCATTCTCATTTTCCGTAAGGATGGTCTGTGCCTTATCATCTACATTCCTATGAATGATCGGATTCTCCTCCGTGCCCTTATCATCCTCGCCGCCGGGGGTAAATGCTGACTCAAACACCACATATTTGGAGTAAGGATTTAATGTCACATTATCAAATACCATTGTCCATTCTCCGTCTGCGGATCCGGCAACAAAATTCTCCGTCTTTGTGGCAACCGACTCGTCTATGATATTTCCATTAGCATCTATCTCAACGATGGTACCTGTCACGGTATAAGTCGCGCCGGGCACAAGGCCTGTATACCTGATGGTATCCTCAACGCTTGTCACCGCCATTGTTTCATCAAACGTAAGGCGGCAGGCTGCGTCTGATGAGGCTGTTTTGTCACCAACTTTAACCGTCGTAGCTATCTCCGGAACACGGGATGTGGTAGGTTCCGTTGTGGG
This sequence comes from uncultured Lachnospiraceae bacterium, assembly GCA_902764045.1. Lineage (GTDB taxonomy): Bacteria > Bacillota > Clostridia > Lachnospirales > Lachnospiraceae > UBA4285. The sequence goes on along the minus strand of CACWUI010000005.1, from coordinate 6,709 downwards.
TTCGGTTGTAGGTTCCGTGGTGGGTTCGGTTGTGGGCTCTGTTGTAGGTTCGGTAGTAGGTTCCGTGGTGGGTTCTTCCGGCTTATGTTTGTTAAGGATGGTAAATGCCGTTCCGTCGTTGGTAACCTCACATTCATAACCTTCAGGAACCGTTTTTTCCACTACACTGTACTCTACGGCCTCACCCTCAACCTTTTCATCCAGGTCTTTCCATGTGTAAGTCCAGCCGTTTTTATCATTAAGCTCTGCAGTATCAAGCTCGCTTTCTTTTCCTCCGACGGTTGCCATAAGCACTGCTTCTACCGACTTGGGACGCATGCCGTCCTTATCCTGTTCATCATCCCAAACCTTATATACGGTAACCGTGGTCTTTCCGGGCGTGTATGTGTTGGTGATATCGTAGCCTTTATATGTGGTCGAGTAATCGGCAACCTTCTTTTCCGCTACAGTATATGTGATCTTACTTCCGTTTTCATACTCGGGAAGACCGGTAAAACTGTAACTTGTTCCGCTGATGGTCACACTGTCAACTTTCTTTCCGTTTGCCAGAAGATCAATGGTTATCTTCTCCGGACGTTTTTTATCCTGATCGTCCCCATCATCCCAGGTTTTTGTCCCTTTGATATCCACAGTGCCGGGTTCATGTGTATTGGTCAACACAAAGCTGCCGTCTTCGCCTCTGCTTGACGCAGGCTCATATCCCTCAACACCCGCCTCCATAACAGTGTAGGAAATTACTTTGTCACCGTCTTTTAAAGGAAGATCCGTAAACTTTCCTGTCCAGTTGTTGGCATCATTCAGTTCTATGCTCTTTCCGGTATTTCCGCCGTTTGCTCTGAGAGAAACCTTGATGCTCTTGGGGCGTAATCCGTCACGATCATCATCGTCCACCCAAACTTTACTAACTGATATTTCAGTGGTTTCGGGTTCGGGTTCAGGAGTATGCGTATTGGTGATAACAAAGCTTCCGTCTGCTTTTTTCTCAGAGGCTGATGTGTAACCCGTAACAGCATCCTCGATAACAGTGTAGGAAATCTCTTTTTCCCCGTCTTTTAAAGGAAGGTCGGTAAATGTTCCTGTCCAGCTATTTGCTGCATTCAGTACTACTTTCTTACCGATGTTTCCGCCGTTTGCTCTAAGATGAACCGTAACGCTGTCAGGTCTTAAATTGTCTTTGTTATTATCGTCCACCCATACCTTGCTAACCGATATTTCAGTGGTTTCGGGCGTCTCTGTGTTGATCAGGGTGTTGATCAGAGTATAGGCAAAGTTGTCCGTGCTGTCTTCATCCCCCGATACACTACCCTTTGTAAATCCGCTTCCGACGAAGTCTGACTCTTTTACCGTGTAGGTTATCTTGGTTCCGTCTGACTTATACTTCGGCAGATCTTTCCATGTAACACTCTTAGAGGAAGGAATAACTCCTTCTTCCGCTGTGAACTCAAGCACCTGATCTGCATTTGCAATAGTTACCGTTGAGTCATCTGCACTTATCGTGAAGGTTACCTTCCCGCCTTCCGGCGCAGGAACGTCTTTCTCTGTTCCTGTTGTGGAATTTACTTCCTTCCACTTCTTTGTGGCTTTTACTTCTACTGTCTCTTTATTGGTATTTGTAATTGTGAAGCCTTCTGACGCAGATCCACTAATATCAATATCATATTTTTCTGTGTCAACACCTGTTTCTTCAACAGTATATGTATGACCTACTACAAGACCAGTCCATGTATGAGTCCATTCATTTCCTGCGTTAAGTTTTACTGCCTCGCCTTCTGCTGTACCGTCCTTCTTAAGTTGTACAATTACTTCCGTTGCATCAGCAGCATTATGTCGTCCCCAAACCTTCTTTACTGTAACCTTAGTATCTTCATACTTATTATCAAACTCAGCTTTTGCCGGCGTATCAGCTTTAATTTCTAAGTTTGCATATGTCTTAGTGTCTCCGGGGGTAATATTACTCCACCTGCTATCTACTATGTCCTGCTCAACAACGGTACACTTCACACCCACCGGAATACCGGTAATGACAGCTTTCTGTCCGCCTTTAAGTTCAACTGTTCCATTATTCGATACAGTACCTGTCTTAACAGTTGTCGTGCCTTCACTGATCGTATAATCAAAACTTCCTTCCGGCAGTTCGCTTACTGTAAATGTAAATGAAACATCCGTCGGTGCGTTGTCACCGGAAACCGTTTTGGAAATCTCAAGGTTTCCGGTTTCGTATTTGTTGGTGAATGTAACATCTGCGCAGTAGGATCCCTGGGTTGATGTTTCTTCTGATCGTACACCAAGAATAAACGGCTGCCCTGTCGGGTGTGTATATACAAATAAGTTAACACCTTTACCTACAGGTATTTCTGGATCAACAATACAATCCTGAACAATCTTTGACCATAATTCTTTGTATGTACCATTAGTATACTGAGTTACTCTTTCATTATTTGGATTGGTGATGTTCCAGATGGCTATCTGCGTCCACCACATATAATTCTGCCTGGCTTCCTCATCAGAAATGATTCTTTCAGACGCATCTTTCCAATCCCACTCATTTTCCCAAAATTCCTTTACCCTTTGGATGAATGTAGGATTCGGATTGGGATATCCGTTGTATAGTATTTTTTCAAGTGCTTTTCTTTGTTCATCATTAAGCGGTGTTGCGTTACCAGAATCATTTTTACCTACACCATCATAAGTGTATATAGTTTCACCTTCGCTGTACTTGTATTCTTCTGTCGAATTCGTTACTGCAGCATTAATACAAAATACCGGCACTTCCCCAACCAAAAATCCTTCATAGTAGCCAATCGAATTATTAGAACCACTATCACCCGATGATCCATTTCCTTTGTCAATAGGAGGGGCAGACTCTTTTGTGCTTAACGCATCCTCACCATCCACCTCAACACCGGTGATCTCCAACTTGTTTCCGTTTTTCTCAACGGTAACAACCATTGTCTTAGGATTGGTTCCTGTAACGGAAACGCCAAGCGGCAGGCCATCTGTCGTTTCGGTAATAGTATAGGTATAAACACCGGCTTCCTTGAAGGTAATATCTCCAAAATTGATGGCAGCACCTTCGTTATTAACTTCTACAGAATCACCGGTTGCACCCCCCGGAAGCGGTGCCTTTGTAGCATCACCATCTGTAACCTCACCGGTTATTGTAAATGTAAATGCATCATAATAATCGGAGCTCTGGTCACCAATATTGATTGAAGTCCCTTCTCCATCAACCAGAGACTTGGATGACGTAAGAGCCAGCGTTACAGGTACCACAGTTGACGAAGTCAAGGTATTCTCCCACTCTATTTCAACTCCACTTCCGGAAGCATCTGTGTTAACCGTCACTTCTCTGGGTGTTGTGTCAACATTCAGGTTGTCAGGATAATCAGCATCCGTATAACCTGCTGCTATAGCCTCGCCTTCCGTCATTTCTCTTACATAATACTTCCCTCCCGGTTTAAGCTTAGCCAGTCTGGCAATTCCATCTCCATTGGAAACTATATGTCTCTTAAATGTATCATCACCGTCCTTGGTTACTTCGAAATAGATTCCTGCAAGAGGTGTAGGTTTATCCGTTCCGTTTGATGATAACGTTTTCTTTACCTGGATAGCATTATACGGAATTCCCTGTATTCCGGCTTCGGAGCCGTGGTATTCCGTTCCATACGGAAATTCCTTATCCTCGCCCTTACCATTGTATTTATTAATCATTTTAGCGTAGTTAAAATATTCTACCTGTATGCCATTATCAGTGATACTGGTAAGGTAAGATAATTTCAGAAAATTATTATTCATCAACTCTTTAGGTATGGTGAAATTAATATTTTCCTGATCATATTCCAAGACAACGCCGGAGGGTAAATCTTTTTGAATATAATAATAGTGATCTGCTGAGTCTTTATTAAATCCCCAAACCACATAACCGGAATTATGATTTATCCAGGTATATCCTTTGTCACTTGTGCCATGGTTTTCATCATAATAGAGAAATGCTATGGGCAAGTCCTTAATACTTTCATAGGTATCCCCTTCTTCTAAGTCCTCAACACTTCTCATAAAAAATTCTCTATAAGATGCGTAGTCTTTTCCGTCAATGCTGTATGGAGTGGTATTATCAAGGGTCTGCGCATATTCATCAACCGTGCGCCAATCCCCATTCGTTTTTTTATTGTGTACATACAGTCTTACATTACCAACCATTTCTTGGTTGATACCAAATTTATCTTCTATTATTGTATCGCCTGTAAAGCCACCCTCTGCCGGTTCGTTAATATTAATGGTCCAGTCTAATACGTCATGTTCACCGTCATATGTACCCCACTTATCCAAGAGATTAGTTCCTCCAACTGTATCTCCGGAAGACTTAACTATGAATTCAAGAGTCTTATCATCCTGAGATACTGTAAAGGTGTCCGGTTCTTGTTCCTGATTCTTATTTTTCTTGATTCTGCCCCAAATCTTTACATAACCACTTACATCACTATTCTTTGTGACATTTTCATTAAAAATGATTACTGCGCCTTGATCCGTCAGGATTGCCTCACCATATTCTGTTTCATCCTTGGCAACCAGAGGGACTTTATTGGGATTAGGCGAGAACTTCGCCAACTTATCACCTACTCCCGGCCAGTCAACTATAATATAATCCCCAGCATTAATTTCTCCATCAGGCAAATCAAAATTAACTGTAAAGCCGATGTTCTTAAAATGGGTCACTGCATAGATGTTTTCATCTATTTTCTCATATTCCTCTTTATTAAAATCTTCCGCAATAACTATAGACGTTACATTCTCTGACACATTGTCTCCTCCAGGGTTGCCCGGAATATTATCACGGTCAATTTCTGCCGAAACTTCCGTTTCAAAAAACGAAAACGTTGTGGGCACCACCAAAAGTGCAGCAACCAACACCGCCAGCATCACTGCGATCCAGCGGGTCACCCCCTTTTTTTCCTTACATTTCGGTTTCATATTGTTTCCTCCTTTTTATGGGATACTAAAAATAATACAAAGTTACTTTGTATTGTACACAGATACAGATTTTTGTTAAAAATACTGCAAATATTAGCCGGAGGTAATTGAAGATATTTTTTATATTATTTTAACAATTTCGTTAAATCGAACTCTTGTTTTGTAACGGATATAATACTATGATAACAGCAACTAATATTTGTAATTAAAACGAGGTGCTGATATGGCCACATCGACTATACTTGAAAATGTCAGATTAAAGATAAAAATGAATATGATAACGATTCCTTCGAGGGACTCGGGGACGGTTCTTAAATCTCCCTAGCGGGCGACACAAAAACCGTCCCCCGGTCTCCTTATATCAATTAAAAGCCGTCACCTCATATCCTTCTTCGGTGATGGCATCTTTTAACATATCATCCGTTACCGTATCCGTTACCTTCAACGTGGCCTTCTTAGCCTCAAGGTCCACTACCACGTCGCTTACCCCGTCTATGGCGGAAAGCGCATTAGTTACCGCTTTTACACAATGCTGGCATGACATTCCTTCAATACTTATCTCTTTTTCCATGATCATTTCTTCCTTTCCTGTTGAAATCTCTTTATCTTCGCTGTCTTCAATATTCGCCTGCTCCGGCTTAAAAAACTTAAGCCTTAGTGCATTAAACACCACAAACACACTGGACAGACCCATGGCGGCGGAGCCTATCATGGGAGTCAGCCTTATGCCAAGTCCCGGGTAGAGGACACCTGCTGCAATGGGGATACAGATCGCATTGTAGAAAAATGCCCAGAACAGATTCTGCTTGATGTTTCTGATGGTGGCTTTCGAAAGCCTTACGGCAGTCACCGCATCCAGCAGGTCACTCTTTATCAGGACTGCGTCTGCGCTTTCCATTGCAATGTCTGTCCCGGCTCCGATGGCCAGTCCGAAATCCGCCCTTGTAAGGGCCGGGGCATCGTTGATACCGTCACCTATCATTATAACACTGTGACCTTCGTTTTGGAGACGGGCAACCTCTTTTTCCTTATCCTGCGGCAGCACTTCCGCCACGTAGGAATCGATCCCTATGCTTTTACAAACGGATGCGGCGGTAAGCTCATTATCCCCGGTGAGCATGACCACCGAAAGCCCCAGCTCCTTAAACCTGCGTATCGCCCGGGCGCTTGTGGGCTTCACCACGTCAGCCATGGCAATGATCCCGCTCACTTTACCGCCCGATGCAAAAAGTATGGGCGTCTTTCCTTCGGAAGCCAGCACATCCAGCTTATCTGTGGGTATGTCTTCTATCCCCTCTTCATTCATAAATCTTAAATTACCGGAAATAACCTTTTTACCTTTATAAACGGCTCTTACGCCCCTGCCGTGAACTTCCTCAAAATCAGTCACCTCAGGCACGGTTATTCCCTTTTTATCCGCATGCTCCATAATGGCCATGGCAAGGGGATGGGAACTGCCGTTTTCAAGACCCGAGGCCATTTCCAAAAGTTCCGGTTCCTTCATTTCCCCGGTAAGGATCACATCGGTCACCTGGGGTTTTCCCATGGTGATGGTCCCGGTCTTATCAAGCACCACCGTGTCCGCATTATGGGCGGTCTCAAGAGCCTCGCCGGAACGGATGAGGATACCGCTCTGGGCCCCTTTTCCCGTACCCACCATTATGGCAACGGGGGTGGCAAGCCCCATGGCGCATGGACAGGAGATAACCAGTACCGTTATGCTCATGGAAAGAGCCAG
>CACWUI010000004.1 GCA_902764045.1 uncultured Lachnospiraceae bacterium | reverse complement strand
GCCACATACCCTCCCGGTACAATTCAACACATCTTCTTTTAAACTCGTACGTATAACGCATAATAAAACCCCCTTCCCTGGTTGTCCAGGAAAGGGGGTCCATATCACTTTTAAAAGCCCTGCTTTCTTTTACCATATAAAATTCGACTTCAAAGCTTCCCCGTTATCCACAAGAAGAGCTTCTCCCGTCATGGACTTATTGACCACCGCAAGAAAATAACACCATTCGGCCATTTCCCCGGGCTCGGCCCATTTGTGAAGCAATGCTTCATTAAGCACCGCGTAGTAAAGTTTTTTGTCATTTAAAATGTGTTCATTCATGTCGGTCTTCACACCGCCGGGGCAAAGGGCGTTGGCACAGGCCCCGTACTCTGAGATCCGCAGAGCAAGGTTTTTTGTGTAGGTGATAAGTCCTCCCTTGGATGCGGCATAATGGGGAAACTCCGAGCCGGTAATTCCGGAAGCCGAGGCGATATTTACCACGGATCTTATTTTGTCATGCAATGCATAATACTCCGTAAGAGCAATGATCGCGTTAAGATTTAAGCTTATGTCCTCGGGAGTCCCGGACTGTATCCCGGCGCTGTTTATCAGTATCTCAACGTCTGTTATCTCGGGATAATCTTCATCTTTTATATCGTGAATGATGTGGGTATAACCGCTTTCGGTCATATCACTTTTTTTTATGTCCATGCCGGTCACCCGGTGACCTTCACAAAGAAACTTCTCACATACTGCCCGGCCTATCCCGCCGGCAGCCCCCGTTACAAGTACGTTCATTTAAAGCTGACCTCCTGTCTATTTAATGTGGGCGATATATTTTTCTCCGATATTTTTCTCGTCCCAGCTTCTGGCGATCCTGTATCCTATGGGAGAGAAAATGATCTCACAGACCAGCTCTGCCACGGCGCCCGTGACGGCGCACATTATACACTGGGTGGTGGTCCAGCCGAAAAAAATCCTGGAAACCATAAATGCAAAGATCAGGTTATCCGCAAACTGACCGACAAAGGTTGATACATAGGACCGCAGCACAAATTTACCGAAGCCTCCTTTTTTGCTGTCGCCGGAAGCCCGGCCTATGAGCCAGTTCAATTCGTTGTTTATGACAGATGAAGCGATAAAGGCAACGGAGGAACCTAAAAGTACGTACCATGTGCCCCTGAAGGTACGGTCCAGCGCGGTATTGATGATGGGAGATGACATGCCGGCTTCGTCAAAGGATTCTCCCCACATTCCGGGAATATAGCTTGCCGCAAGGAACATCACCGCCATAAAAAGATTAACTATAAGAGCTATGACGGATAAAAGAATGGCGGCTCTGGGGCCGAAATGCTTGGTCACCATGTCCATCACAAGAAAGGCAAGCCATGAAAAAATGATCCCGCAGTCAAGGGCAAGCCAGTCAACGGGCAGGGCTATGCTCTTGTTTGCCAGAAGGTTCATGGCAACTACCGATAATACAAAAAAAACTGTGACAATGCCCGGAATGCTTCGCTGAAGAAGCAGGGCTTCTTTGAAAATGTTAAGTGGTTTATTCATTTTTGATACATCCTTGTTTTGTTTTTTCTAAGAAGATGGTTGAGCAAGGAAACACCTTCTGAAAAGTTCGCATATTATTATACATGACCTGTCAAGACCCATAAAGTTTATAGTTTTTTTCTTAAATTTCCCGTACTGCTTTATAATTCCCCGCGTTTTTTGTGATATAGTACAAGTTAATGTTTATAGTAATTTTCGGGTGAGATAATGGGTAGAGTTATAGGAATTGATTTGGGGACCACCAACAGTTGTGTGGCGGTTCTTGAGGGCGATTCGGCCACGGTTATTACCAATCGGGAAGGATACAGAACGACACCGTCGGTGGTGTCATTTCATAAAGACGGAAAGGTGGAGACGGGTGCCGCTGCCAAAAGACAGGGAGCATTAAATCCCGAGCGCACCAGCTTTTCCATTAAAAGGAAAATGGGAAGCGACTATCGCATGAAGGTGGGAGGAAGGACATATTCTCCCCAGGAGATATCCGCTTTTATCTTGCGCAAATTAAAAAAGGATGCTGAAGAATTTACGGGTGAGAGCATTACCGACGCCGTTATCACGGTGCCGGCCTATTTCAGCGATTCCCAGAGGCAGGCTACGAAGGATGCGGGGCGTATCGCGGGACTGAATGTGCTCCGTATAATAAACGAGCCCACCGCTGCCGCCCTTGCCTACGGTCTTGACAATGCACAGCCCCAGAAGATCCTTGTTTATGATCTGGGAGGAGGGACTTTTGATGTCTCACTTATCGAGATAGGAGAAGGCGTTATTGAAGTTCTTGCAACTTCGGGGGACAACTATCTCGGCGGAGACGATTTTGACGAGAGAGTGGCGGATTTCATTGCGGATAATATAAAAAAGCAGTACGGCATTAATCTTAAAAAGGATGTGGTGGCGATGCACCGCATTAAGGAAGAAGCCGAGCGTGTAAAAAAAGAATTATCCAGCGCAATGTCTGCAAATGTGAACCTTCCCTTTATCGCAAAGACCAAGGAAGGCCCCGTATCCTTCGAGATGGAGTTTACAAGAAATGAATTTGACAGGCTTACAAAAGACCTGGTGGACCGTACCATTATCCCGGTGGAGAATGCCTTAAACGATGCCGGAGTAAAGAAAGAGGAAATATCAAAGGTGATCCTGGTAGGAGGCTCCACCAGGATCCCGGCGGTACAGGATAAGATCAGAAGCATCATGGGAAAAGAGCCTTCAAGAAGCCTGAACCCGGACGAGTGCGTGGCGCTTGGGGCGGCGGTGCAGGGCGGAAAGCTGGGAGGCATGCTGTATCCCGGTTCTCCCGCAGACCAGATAGTGCTCATGGATGTGACACCACTTTCACTTTCCATAGAGACGGTGGGCGGTATATCCAGTGTTCTTATAGAGAGGAACACGACCATCCCCACCAGACAATCCAAGATATTCACCACGGCAATGAACTTCCAGCCTGCCGTGGATGTAAGGGTGTTCCAGGGTGAGAGGAGATTTACAAAGGACAACAAGCTTCTCGGGAACTTCAGACTTTCCGGTATAAAGAGAGCTCCTGCAGGTGTGCCCCAGATAGAGGTGACCTTTGATATAGATGCAAACGGCATAGTGAACGTATCCGCAAAGGATCTGGGGACGGGAAATGAACAGTCCATTACCATCACATCATCCTCCAATCTTTCCGAGGATGAGATCCAGAAGGCTATATGGAAAGCAAGGGCATTTGAAAATGAGGACGGGGAGAAATTCAATCTTACCGACGAAAAGAGAAAAGCCGAAGGACTGGTGAAAAGGGCGGAAGCGCTTCTGATCGAGCATAAGGACGATTGGGACAAGTCCAGGAAAAAGGAAATTAAAGACGAGATCGGACGTCTGAAAAGAACCCTGTTTAAACATAAATTATTCAGGAACAGTGAAGAGGCTGCAAGCAACGTAAGAAGCTCACAGCAGGGGTTAAAAGCTCTTCTTGAAAGCCATAAAAAAGAGTGATAGTATAATAAAAGTTACTTTAAAGCGGAGCAAAAAGTGCACCGCTTTTTTTGAAAAAGTTTTTTGAACAGAGGAGAGGTCTTATGGCGGGATCCGTTTACGGCAAAATTTTCAAGATATCCACATGGGGAGAATCCCACGGAGACACCGTAGGAGTGGTGGCAGACGGTGTGCCTGCGGGGCTTCCCTTATGTGAAGAGGACATACAAAAACAACTGGACAGAAGAAAGCCGGGACAGTCGGAGTTTACCACTGCCAGAAATGAGTCCGACAGAGTGCGTATCATGTCGGGTGTTTTCGAAGGCGTGACGACGGGCACCCCCGTTGCCATGATGGTGGAAAATGCAGACCATCATTCGGCAGACTACAGCGCCATTAAGGATATTTACAGACCGGGACATGCGGATCTTACCTTTGACAGAAAATACGGATTCAGGGATTATCGTGGCGGGGGCAGATCCTCGGGGCGTGAGACCATTGGCCGTGTAGCCGCAGGGGCCATTGCCCTGAAAATATTGGCGGAGCTGGGCATAAGTGTCGAGGCTTACACTTATTCCATAGGTGATATAACCCTTTCACGTGACAGCGTTGACATAAACGAGAAATACAACAATCCTCTTTTCATGCCTGACAGTCAGGCTGCCAAAAAAGCCGCAGACTATATAAAAGAATTAAAGGAAAAGGGTGATTCCGCCGGCGGGATAATAGAGTGTGTCATTAAAGGTGTAAAGCCCGGGATCGGTGAGCCTGTATTTGATAAGCTGGACGCTTCTTTGGCAAAAGCGATTTTTTCCATAGGAGCGGTTAAAGGCTTTGAGATGGGCGCAGGTTTTAAGGCGGCAGTCATGAGAGGTTCTGAGAATAATGACGGGTTTACAGCCGAAGACGGTGAGATCAAAAAGACCGCAAACAATTCCGGCGGAGTTCTGGGAGGGATGTCAGACGGGAGCGATATAGTCTTCAGGGCAGCCGTAAAGCCCACTCCTTCAGTGTCCTGTCCTCAAAGGACAGTGACTGTGGGCGGGGAGGAAACCGATATAAATATAAAAGGACGACATGATCCCGTGATCATTCCCAGGGCGGTGGTTGTTGTGGAATCCATGGCGGCGATCACTCTTACGGATCTGTTGTTTGAAGATTTGACGTCCAGGATGGACTACATTAAGGAGTATTACAAACACTAAAGTCAGTACGGGACGAAACTCTGTATTTTATATATTACAGCGACCGTGATTTGCATTTTCAAACTGTAGAAAACAGCCCTGAAGAATCTACGGACAGTCTTCTAATGTTCGAAAATGCAAACAGGTCGCTTGTGATTATCTAAAAATACAGAGTTTAATCCACAAAATAAAAAGAACAGGGTACAAAACCTGCTGATTTTAGAGTGAGAGAATTATGTACGAGATAATAAGCAGAGATAATAATGCAAAGCATGCAAGGTTTACCACGGTACACGGAACCGTGGAGACCCCCGTTTTTATGAACGTGGCTACTGCGGGTGCGATCAAGGGGGCAGTGGCAAGCAGTGATCTTGAAGAGATAGATACGCAGATCGCCCTGTGCAATACATATCACCTTCATGTAAGACCGGGGAATAAACTTATAAAGGAACTTGGGGGCATCAGGAGATTTATGGACTGGGAAAAGCCGGTGCTTACGGACTCAGGCGGATTTCAGGTTTATTCCCTTTCCGGGATGCGCAAGATAAAAGAAGAAGGCGTGACCTTTAACTCCCATGTGGACGGGCGAAGGATATTCATGGGACCGGAGGAGAGCATGCAGATACAGTCGGATCTTGGTTCCACCATTGCCATGGCATTTGACGAATGCCCTCCCGCAAAAGCAGAGAAAAAATATATCATCGATTCGGTCGACAGGACCACCAGGTGGCTTAAGCGCAGTTTTGAAGAAATAAAAAGGCTGAACGGTCTTGAGGATACCATAAACAAAGACCAGCTGCTTTTCGGTATCAATCAGGGAGGTGTGTATCCTGACATCCGGATGGCTCATGCAAGGGAAATAAGCGAAATGGATCTTCCCGGCTATGCCATAGGCGGTCTTGCGGTGGGAGAGACTCATAAAGAGATGTATGAGATCCTTGATGTTACCGTGCCTCATCTGCCAAAGGATAAACCCACATATCTTATGGGGGTGGGAACTCCGGCCAATATCTTAGAGGCGGTTGACCGGGGGATCGATTTTTTCGACTGTGTGTACCCTTCAAGAAATGGACGTCACGGGCATGTATATACAAAGACCGGCAAGCTTAACCTGCACAATGCCTGTTATGAACGGGATGACAGCCCCATAGAAGAGGGCTGCGGATGCCCTGCCTGTAAAAGGTATTCCAGGGCATATATAAGGCATCTGATAAAGGCAAAGGAAATGCTGGGGCTCAGGCTGTGCGTGCTTCATAATCTGTATTTTTATAATCATCTGATGGAGGATATCAGGGAAGCCATAGATGAAGGCAGGTACAGAGAATTTAAAAGGGAGAGACTGGGGATGATGGAGGAAGTATAAGAGTCAGTCAGAAAAGGTATGATACTCTTCAGTATAGACATATAGACCGAATTCATTTATAATTAGAAAAATTTTGGCCAAAAGGAGTTAGAGGCATGGGAAGTTCTGTAGTAATGATAATCATCGTGGCTGCTATGGTGGGTGTTTTATTCCTTACCGGTATCAGACCACAGCAAAAGAAAAATAAAGAGCGTCAGGCTATGTTCAATGACATGAAGCCGGGAGATTTTGTACTTACCAACAGTGGTTTTTACGGCGAGCTGGTGGACGTGCAGGAAGAGACTGTTATCGTGGAGTTCGGTAACAATAAGAACTGCCGTATAGCTATGAAGAGAGACTGCATCGAGCAGGTGGAGAAGGCTTCTTCATTTTCCACTTCCATAGATATGGCTGACAAAGCGGCTGAGAATACGGAAGAAAAGAAGAAGGAAAGAGAAAAGGAAGAGAAAAAGGCGGCAAAAGAAGAAGAACGTAAAAAGAAAGAAGAAGAGAAGAAGGCTGCCAAGGAAGAAAAAAAGGGATAATATAGGGCGGTTATTATTTTTAAGAAAAAGCCGGGCATTTGAATGCTGTATTTTGTTGACGCAAAATAAGGCATCCAAATGCCCGCTTTTTCTTTTTCCTGACAGCGTAATAATCAAGGAATTCAAACGCCCGCTTTTTCTTTGCCCCTTTTTTCTTATTGAAAAGAGTATATGAATAAGTTATGATAATAGATAACTTTATTTTACGGAGATACCTATATGAAAGCTAATATTACACTGATTCCCGGTGACGGGATAGGTCCGGAGATAGTATCTGAAGCGGTAAAAGTTCTTAATGCCGTGGCAGATAAATACGGACATGAATTCGAGTTTAAAAAGATCCTTATGGGAGGCTGTTCCATTGACGAATACGGTGAGCCTTTAACGGACGAGGCTCTTGAGACGGCCAAAAGTTCTGATGCCGTGCTTCTTGGCGCAGTCGGCGGTGACGTGGGCAATTCCAAATGGTATGACGTGGCGCCGGACCTTCGCCCGGAGGCAGGACTTCTTAAGATAAGAAAAGAACTGGGTCTTTTTGCAAATGTAAGACCGGCTTACCTTTACAATGAGCTTGCCGGGGCATGTCCCATTAAGGATGAGATCAGTTCTCAGGGCATTGACATGGTGATCATGCGTGAGCTTACGGGAGGTCTGTATTTCGGAGACAGAAAGACCGAAGAAGTCAACGGTATCCGTACGGCGACCGACACCCTTGTTTACAATGAGGAAGAGATAAGGCGCATCGCCGTAAAGGCCTTTGACATCGCCGTGAAAAGACGGAAGAAGGTGACCAGCGTCGACAAGGCAAATGTGCTTGATTCTTCCAGGCTTTGGAGAGCCGTGGTGAAGGAAGTGGCAAAAGATTACCCGGAGGTGGAGCTTGAGGATATGCTGGTGGACAATGCGGCCATGCAGCTGGTTAGAAATCCTGCACAGTTTGACGTGATCCTTACGGAGAACATGTTCGGAGACATTTTATCCGACGAAGCAAGCATGGTTACGGGATCCATCGGAATGCTCTCAAGCGCATCCCTAAGATCTGATAAGTTCGGGCTTTACGAGCCCAGCCATGGTTCCGCTCCGGATATAGCGGGAAAGAATATCGCCAATCCCCTGGCCACCATTCTTTCGGCGGCGCTTATGCTCAGGTACACCTTTGATCTGGAAAAAGAGGCATGCTCCATTGAATCTGCAGTTGAAAAGGTTCTGAAAGACGGTTACAGAACAGGAGATATTTTTGAAGAAGGAAATACGCGCTGCAGCACCACTGAGATGGGTGACGCGGTGTGTGAGAGAATATGATGATTACTGTGAAGGATGTGATAAAAAATGAGTAGAGAATTATTTCCCAAGGAAAAAAATTTAAGAAGTGACAATATAACAGCAGGTGTACAGAGAGCACCTCAAAGATCTCTGCTGAATGCTCTGGGACTTACAAGAGAGGAGATGTCAAAGCCCATTATAGGTGTGGTCAGCTCATACAGTGAGGTAGTACCGGGGCATATGAACCTGGATAAGATCACGGAGGCTGTCAAGCTGGGGATAGCCGAGGCAGGAGGCACCCCTCTTATGTTTCCTGCTATCGCGGTCTGTGACGGACTGGCCATGGGACATGTGGGAATGAAATATTCACTGGTCACCAGAGATCTGGTGGCGGATTCCACCGAGGCCATGGCGATAGCCCATCAGTTTGACGGACTGGTAATGATCCCCAACTGTGATAAGAATGTCCCGGGGCTTCTTATGGCGGCGGCGCGCGTGAACATCCCCACGGTATTTGTCAGCGGCGGTCCCATGCTTGCGGGACATGTAAAGAAAGAAAAACGCAGTCTTTCATCCATGTTTGAGGCGGTGGGTTCACTTGCGGCAGGAACCATGACGGAAGAAGACGTACTGGATTTTGAAAACAATGCCTGTCCCACCTGCGGTTCATGTTCGGGAATGTACACAGCCAATTCCATGAACTGTCTCACAGAGGCGCTGGGTATGGGGCTTAAAGGAAACGGTACCATCCCCGCGGTCTATTCCGAAAGGATCAAGCTTGCAAAGCATGCGGGAATGGCAGTTATGAATCTGATAGAAAAAAATATCAGACCCAGGGATATCATTACGGAGGATTCCATAATAAATGCCCTTACGGTAGATATGGCTCTGGGCTGCTCAACCAACAGTATGCTTCATCTTCCGGCAATAGCCCATGAGGTGGGATTTGATTTTGACATCAGGTTTGCAAACGAAATAAGTGAGAAGACCCCCAATCTTTGTCATCTTGCTCCTGCGGGATACACTTACATGGAGGATCTGCATGAAGCAGGCGGTGTTCATGCGGTGATGAAGGAACTGGCAGATCATGGTCTTATGCGTACCGGATGCATGACGGTTACCGGTAAGACATTACGGGACAATATACAGGGATGTGATATCAAAGATGAGGAAGTGATACGACCATTCATGAACCCTTACAGTAAAACAGGAGGTCTTGCGGTACTTTCGGGAAGCCTTGCTCCCGACGGAAGCGTGGTGAAAAGATCCGCGGTGGTTGATGACATGATGGTCCACCAGGGAAGAGCCAAAGTGTTTGACTGTGAAGAGGACGCACTTGAAGCCATTTACGCAGGCAAAATAAAAAGAGGTAACGTGGTGGTCATCAGGTATGAAGGGCCAAAGGGAGGCCCCGGCATGAGAGAGATGTTAAAGCCCACATCCGCCATAGCGGGAATGGGACTGGGCTCTACGGTGGCTCTCATTACCGACGGAAGATTTTCGGGAGCCAGCAGAGGCGCGTCCATAGGACATGTTTCTCCGGAGGCGGCAGAGGGCGGACCCATTGCTCTGGTAAAGAACGATGATCTCATAAAAATAGACATTCCCAATCATTCCATAGAGCTTCTGGTATCGGATGAGGAATTAAGAAAAAGAAAAGAGGAATGGGTGCCCAAAAAGCCGGAGATTGACAGCGGATATCTTGCAAGATATGCGTCCATGGTAACATCCGGCAGTCGCGGGGCGATTCTTGAGACAAAATAACAGCGAGGTGATTTTATGAATATAAGCGGTGCAGAAATAATCGTAGAGTGTCTGAAGGAGCAGGGAGTGGATACCGTATTCGGATATCCGGGCGGAACGGCCCTGAACGTATACGATGCCCTGTACAAGCATTCGGACGAGATCGATCATATACTTACTTCCCATGAACAGGGAGCTGCCCATGCTGCGGACGGATACGCAAGAGCTACGGGAAAGACCGGAGTATGCTTTGCTACATCAGGCCCCGGAGCGACCAACCTTGTTACGGGTATAGCCACGGCATATATGGATTCCGTGCCCATGGTGGCCATCACCTGTAATGTAAATGTTTCCATGCTGGGAAAAGATACATTCCAGGAGATAGATATAGCCGGAGTGACCATGCCCATTACCAAGCACAACTTTATCGTAAAGGATATAAAGGTACTGGCTGATACCGTAAGACGCGCATTTGAGATAGCCGCAAGCGGTCGTCCCGGTCCCGTGCTCATAGACGTGGCAAAGGACGTTACGGCAGAGACCTACTCTTACACTCCAAAGGAACCGGCAAAGATCAGTCCCGTTACGGACACCATTAAGGATTCGGATGTTGAAAAGGTTGCGGAGCTTATTGAAAAGTCCAAAAAGCCCTTTATATTCGTGGGGGGAGGGATCATTGCCTCCGGTGCCGAAGAAGAACTTGCTGAGTTTGTGGAACTGGTTGACGCTCCCGTGTGTGACACCCTTATGGGAAAAGGAGCATTTGACGAGACAAACCCCAGATTTACCGGTATGGTTGGTATGCACGGGACCAAGACCACCAACTTTGGTATTTCCAAGTGTGATCTTCTTCTGGTTATCGGCGCCAGATTTTCCGACAGGGATACGGGAAACACCAGATCTTTTGCCAAGGGTGCAAAGATCGTGCATATAGATATCGACCCTGCCGAGATCAATAAAAATATAAAGACCAATGCAAGCATTATCGGAGATGCAAAGGAGATCCTTAAGAGATTAAGCGAAAGGATAGAACAGCAGTCTCATAAAGAATGGATGGCCGAGATAAAAGAAGCAAAGAAAAAATATGCTCTGAAGGTTTCCGATAAAAAGCTGAACGGACCCGCGATCATCGAAAAGCTTTACGCACTTACAAAAGGGGATGCGGTTATAGTGACCGATGTCGGCCAGCACCAGATGTGGGCGGCACAGCATTATAAGTTTACAAAACCCAGGACCCTTATCACCTCGGGAGGACTTGGGACCATGGGTTACGGTCTTGGAGCAGCCATAGGAGCAAAAGTCGGAGAGCCTGATAAGACAGTGATAAATATCGCAGGTGACGGATGCTTCAGGATGAACCTAAACGAGCTTGCCACCGCCTCAAGATACGGTATTCCCGTGATAGAGATAGTGATAAACAATCACGTTCTGGGAATGGTCCGCCAGTGGCAGACCCTGTTTTACGATAAGAGATATTCCCAGACCATACTTGATGACGGCGTTGATTTCGTAAAGGTATCCGAAGGACTGGGTGCCAAAGCCTTCAGGGTAAATACCATTGAAGAATTTGAAAAAGCTTTTGAAAATGCGTTGAAACAAAAGGGACCTTCTATGATAGAATGTCTCATAGATGAAGATGATAAAGTATTCCCCATGGTATCACCGGGTGGAAATATATCTGAAGCATTTGATGAAAGTGATCTGAAAAAGAAAAAGTGATTTTACGAATAATATACACAGTAAAATCAAGGTGTGTATGAAAGGAGTAATAGGTAAAGATGTCAAGAGTATATAATTTCAGTGCAGGTCCGGCAGTGTTACCGGAGGAAGTGTTGCGTGAAGCGGCGGAGGAGATGCTTGATTACAAGGGCACAGGCGAATCCGTTATGGAGATGAGCCATCGCTCAAAGGAGTTTGAAGCCATTATTCAGGAGGCGGAGAAGGATTTCAGGGAGCTTCTGGGTCTTCCCGATGATTTCAAGGTTCTTTTCCTTCAGGGCGGGGCATCCCAGCAGTTTGCCATGATCCCCATGAACTTCATGAAGAATAAAAAGGCGGCTTATATCGTTACCGGTCAGTGGGCAAAGAAGGCGTATAAGGAGGCGCAGATCTTTGGTGAGGCAGTTGCCGTTGCTTCTTCAGAGGATAAGACATTTTCTTATATTCCGGACTGCTCTGATCTTGATATACCCGAGGATGCGGACTATCTTTACATCTGCGAGAATAACACCATTTACGGGACCAAGTTTAAGGAACTTCCCAACGCAAAGGGTCACAGGCTTATATCTGACGTATCATCGTGCTTCCTCTCAGAGCCCATGGACATTGACAAATATTCCATGTTCTACGGCGGAGCGCAGAAGAACATAGGACCGGCAGGTGTGGTCATTGCAGCCATCCGTGAGGACATGATAACAGAGGACTGCCTGCCCGGAACACCCACCATGCTTAAATACAAGACTCACGCCGATGCAGACTCCCTTTACAATACACCGCCCTGTTACGGGATCTATATCTGCGGCAAGGTATTTAAATGGATAAAGAGTATGGGTGGTCTTTCAGCCATGAAAGAGCATAACGAAAAGAAGGCGGCTATACTTTATGATTTCCTTGATTCAAGTGATATGTTTAAAGGAACGGTTGAAAAGGGATCACGCTCCCTTATGAACGTGCCCTTTGTTACGGGAGATGACGAGCTGAACGCAAAGTTTATCTCAGAGGCCAAGGCGGCAGGCTTTATCAATCTTAAAGGGCACCGTTCCGTAGGCGGTATGCGCGCCTCCATTTACAATGCGATGCCCATGGAGGGAGTGACCAAGCTGGTTGAATTCATGGATAAATTTGAAAAGGAGAACAAATAATGTTTAACATTCATTGTCTTAACAATATTTCAGAGGAGGGTTTAAGCCTTCTTCCCGATAACTACAACAGAGATGCGTCCTACGAGGAGGCAGATGCGGTGCTCGTAAGAAGCGCAAAGATGCACGACATGGAGCTGGGAGAGAATCTTCACGCCATTGCAAGAGCCGGCGCGGGAGTAAATAACATTCCCCTTGATAAATGTGCGGATAAAGGGATCGTCGTGTTTAACACACCCGGTGCCAATGCCAATGCCGTAAAGGAGCAGGTACTTGCAGCCATGCTTCTTGCCTCCCGTGATCTTCTGGGCGGAGCAAGATGGGTAGAAGAAAATGCTTCCGACCCTGACATTGCAAAGTCTGTTGAGAAGGCAAAGAAGGCCTTCGGAGGAAGAGAGCTTAAGGGTAAAAAGCTGGGAGTTATCGGCCTGGGTGCCATCGGACGTCTTGTGGCCAATGCCTGCGTGGAGCTTGGCATGGAAGTTTTAGGATATGATCCCTATCTTTCCGTAAGCGCTGCCTGGAATATTTCAAGAAAGGTAAGACACATCAGCAACTTAGATGACATCTATAAAGAGTGTGACTACATGACCATTCATGTTCCTGCTCTTGATTCTACAAAAGGTATGGTGGGAAAAGAAGCCTTCGCAATGATGAAGCCGGGAGCAGTGATCGTTAACTGTGCCCGTGACGTGCTGGTGGACGAGGAAGAGCTTCTTAAAGCCATCGATGACGGAACTGTCAGCAAATATGTTACCGACTTTGCAAATCATACCGTAGTGGGAAAAGAAAACATCATCGTGTTCCCCCATCTCGGAGCATCCACTCAGGAAGCTGAGGAAAACTGTGCCGTTATGGCAGTGGAAGAGGTACGTGATTTCCTTGAAAACGGAAACATCAGAAATTCCGTAAACTATCCTGCATGCGATATGGGTGTATGCCAGTCAGCCGGAAGGATCTCGGTATGCCATCAGAACGTTCCCAATACCATTAGCCACATCACAGCTGTTATGGGGGATGCGGGGGTAAATATCTGCGATATGACCAACAAGTCAAAAGATGATTATGCATATACCATGCTTGATCTGGAAGCACCTTCAAGTGATGAGCTTGTAAAGAAGCTGCAGGCAGTTGAGGGAGTTATCAAGGTAAGGGTGATAAAATAATATCATCGAATAATATTTATATCCGGACCGTATAAAAACATCCTGAAAATTTAATTGACCGCAGACATCGTTATCTCGCGTATAAAAACCGTAAAACCTGCTTCGTAAGGAACGGTTCTTATCCGCATAACGATGTCTGCGGTCTTTATTTCGTGGCTTTTTTTATAAAGACATTCCGGCATGTCTTATCCCCGTATAAGTCGAAATATCACTGTTTGTTGTAATAAGATCGTCTGCCCCCAGCTCATGTACCGAAGCTTTACCCGTGATCCGGGCAAACATCTGCAGCTCGGAATTGGAAACCTTAAGGAAGTTTGCAACTCTGGCTGCAGCTTTTTCCGTATCAAGACGCTTCCGAAGCTCCGGGTCCTGTGTGGCAATACCAACGGGGCAGCGTCCGCTTCCACAGATACGGTACTGCTGGCAGGCCGCGGCGATAAGAGCGGCACTTGCTATGGCAACGGCATCCGCTCCCATGGCAAGGGCTTTTGCAAAATCAGCGGAAACACGAAGGCCCCCTGTTATCACAAGTTGTGCGTCGGACCCTGCATTATCCAGATATTTCCTTGCTCTGGAAAGGGCGTAAATGGTGGGTACAGATGTTGAGTCTCTCAGCATAAGAGGACTGGATCCGGTGGCACCTCCCCTTCCGTCGATGGTTATAAAATCCGCTCCTGCATATACACAGTATTCCAGGTCCTGTTCAATGTGACCTGCTGCGATCTTTATCCCTATGGGGCGTCCCTCCGATCTTTCTCTTAACATTTCCACCATGTTTTTAAGATCTTCTTTTGAGTTTATTTCCGGGAAACGCGATGGGCTTTGTATATCTTCGCCCGGGGTCTTACCTCTTAATGCAGCGATCTCGGGGGTTACCTTTTCTCCGGGCAGGTGTCCGCCCATTCCGGGCTTTGTACCCTGACCTATCTTTATCTCAATGGCATCCGCGCTTTTAAGATTTTCGTCTGTAACACTGTATTTATTGGGGACGTATTCGAATATATATTTATATGCAGCAGCCCGCTCCTCAGGCAGAATACCGCCTTCGCCACTGCACATGGCGGTCTTTGCTGAGGCCGAACCCTTTGCCAGTGCCGTCTTGATCTCTTTTGACAGAGCTCCGAAGGACATATGGGAAATGTAAACGGGACTGTCCAGCTCCATGGGCTGCTTTGAATGTTTTCCGATAATGGTTTTAGTGGAAACTTCAAAATCATCATCCATAGGCGCAGGGTTTAACTGTGCGCCGAGCAAAAGGATCTCGTCCCATCCGGGAACGGGCAGAAGGGTGCCCATGGCTGCGTCGGGAGATTTCCCTCCGACTGCCATGTCATGGATCTCATCCATATATCTTATGCTCTTGTCATTGCGGGAAGTATCCTCGTCATAGGAAAGATCACCTGCTGCCGCAATGGTACTCTGAACGGTGTCCGGTTCATCATCGATCTTTATAAATTTGGAAGGAGGCTGCTTACAGACGGGGCATTCCGTCAGTTCGGAAAAACTTTTTCCTTCCTTTTCTTCATCAAATATGTATCCGCAGACTGTGCATTGGTATCTTGCCATATCATCATCTCCTGTCTTTTGCTGTAAGCTATATGGTTGTCTCTTTCTGTCTATCTGATTATAAATGATTTATTGACTTTTTAATACTGAAGATACCGTAAAAAGATTTCCCTATGCTAACCACGCACTCCTATGGTAGTATCTTGTAATAGTATGTATAAATGAAATCATTTGTTGCAAATTAACACGATATTTATGTTAAGAGGTAGACAGGAGAGATATGAGCAGATTAAGTATCACAACTAAAAATCAGGCGCAGACTACTGTCGAGACATTGTATAAGGACCTGGAGAGAAGGATCGATGCAAGTCAGCCCGGACTTTGCCCGGTTGATCTGGCGGCATCCTTTGTCCATATGTGCCATACACAGTCTTGCGGTAAGTGTACGCCCTGTCGTATCGGTCTCGGTCAGCTTGAGAATCTCATGAACAAGGTTCTTGACGGAGATGCGGACGAAGAAACACTTGCAGCTATCGAGGACACGGCAGAGGGCATTTTTGCATCCGCTGACTGTGCCATCGGTTCAGAGGCAGCCCGCATGGTCCTTAAAGGGATCAGAGGATTCAGGGACGAATATGAAAGTCACGTTAAATACGGTAAGTGCGGCGGTTCACACCACCAGGCAGTACCCTGTATTTCACTGTGCCCTGCACACGTTGACATTCCGGGATATATCGCACTTATCCATGACGGTAGATACGAGGATGCGGTTAACCTTATCAGAAAGGATAATCCCTTCCCCGCAGCTTGCGGCATGATATGCGAGCACCCCTGTGAAGCGGACTGCCGCAGAAACATGGTGGATGATCCCATCAACATCAGAGGTCTTAAGAGATATGCCGTTGAGCATGAGGACAATATCAAGACACCTGCCATCGCAGAGTCCACAGGAAAGAAGGTTGCAGTTATCGGAGGAGGCCCCGGAGGACTTTCCGCAGCATACTACCTTTCCATCATGGGTCACGATGTAACCGTTTACGAGCAGAGAAAGCAGCTCGGCGGTATGCTCCGTTACGGTATCCCCAGCTACAGACTTCCCAGAGAAGTGCTTGACCGCGAGATCGAAGGTCTTAAGCAGACAGGCTTCAAGACGATCACCGATACAAGCGTAGGTCAGGACATTACCCTTGAGGAGATCCGTAAGGCAAATGATGCCGTATTTATTTCCATCGGCGCACATACCGACAAGAAGATCGGTATCGACGGTGAAGATACGGAAGGCGTTACATCAGCAGTAGAGATGCTTCGTGCCATTGGAGATGATGAGATGCCTGATTACAGCGGTCTTGACGTTGTTGTAGTAGGCGGCGGAAACGTGGCAATGGACGTGGCACGTTCCGCAGTAAGACTGGGCGCTAAGAGCGTAAAGGTTATCTACAGAAGAAGAAAGCAGGATATGACGGCTCTTGCAGAAGAGATCGAAGGCGCTATCGCAGACCGCGTAGAGATAGTAGATCTCCATGCTCCCGTTCGCATCGAGAAGGGTGCCGACGGCAAGGTTAAGTCACTTGTTGCCCAGCCCCAGCTTATCGGTGCCATTGAGAACGGCCGTCCCACAGTATCAGCAGCAGACGCTCCCGAGGTTGAGTTTAACTGCGATAAAGTTATTGTGGCTATCGGCCAGGGTATTGATTCCACCAAACTTGAGCGTGAGGGTATCAAGATCGAGCGCGGCGGACGCATCGGTGCCCTTGATACAAGTGACATCGAAGGCGCAGACGGCGTATTTGCCGGCGGTGACTGCGTTACGGGACCCGCAACCGTTATCAAGGCTATTGCCGGAGGTAAGGTTGCAGCAGCTAATATTGACGAATACCTTGGTTTCCATCATGAGATCAAGACAGATATTGAATTGCCCAGAGTAAGATTTTCAGATCACGAGCCCTGCGGCCGCGTAAACATGCGCGAGCTTCCCGCAGAGGAAAGAATCAAAGATTTCTCTCTTATGGAAGTCTGTATGTCAGACCAGGAAGCATGCCAGGAGTCAGGCAGATGCCTTCACTGTGATCATTTCGGTTATGCGGCATTCAGAGAAGGGAGGAGTGTAAAATGGTAAATGTAACAATAGACGGAAAGCAGGTACAGGTACCTGAGAAGACTACTATTTTACGCGCCGCTGCCATGGCCGGAGTAAAGATCCCCACACTTTGCTATTGGGAAGGACTTAATGAGATCGGCGCGTGTCGTGTCTGTGTAGTGGAAGTAGAAGGATACGACAAGCTTTTTACGGCATGCAACAATACTGTTGATGAGGGTATGGTCATAAAGACCAACAGCCCCAAGGCAAGAAAAGCAAGAAGAACAAACGTGGAGCTTATCCTTTCACAGCATGATTCCAATTGTGCTACCTGTGTAAGAAGCGGCAACTGTTCTCTTCAGAGGATCTCAAACGACCTGAATATCCAGGGACTTTCATATGACAAGGAAGTTCCCATGCCTAAGTTTAACAAGGATTATCCTCTTATCAGGGATGATTCCAAGTGCATCAAGTGCATGCGCTGCGTGCAGGTTTGTGACAATATCCAGAACTCACACGTTTGGGATGTTATCAATACAGGATCACGTACAACCGTAGGTGTGAACCCTAAGGCAAACTGCCTTGAGGAATCAGGTTGCGCACTTTGCGGTCAGTGCATCAAGCATTGTCCCGTAGGTGCTCTTCGTGAGAGAGACGATACAGACAGACTTTTCGAGGCTATCGAGGATCCCGAAAAGATCGTAGTTATGCAGATCGCTCCCTCTATCAGAACAGCATGGGGCGAGCCCTTCGGACTCAAGCCCGAGTTTGCAACCGTAGAGAGACTTTGCACGGCATTTAAGATGATGGGCATTGATTATGTCTTTGATACCAACTTCACCGCCGACCTTACCATTATGGAAGAGGGAAGCGAGTTCGTAGAAAAGCTTAAGAATGCGGAAAATGAGAAGTTCCCCATGTTTACTTCATGCTGTCCTGCATGGGTAAGACATGTAAAGGCTCATTATCCCGAGTTTACAAGCCAGCTCTCCACAGCCAAGTCACCCCAGGGAATGTTCGGTGCCGTGGCAAAGAGCTACTATGCTGAGATCCTCGGTGTAGATCCGGGCAAAATATTCTGTGTATCGGTTATGCCCTGCCTTGCAAAGAAGCATGAGTGCGATATACCTAATCTTAATGATGCATGCGGTGACCAGGATGTGGATCTTTCCCTTACAAACCGTGAGGTTGACAGGATGATCGAGATCGCACACATCATCCCCGCAGCCATTGAGGAGACAGAGCTTGACAAGCCGCTTGGTATCGGTTCAGGTGCCGGTAACATCTTCGGTGCCACCGGTGGTGTTATGGAGGCTGCCCTTCGTAGCGCATACTTCCTTGTAACAGGCGAGAACTGTGATCCTGACGCATTCAAAGAAGTCCGTGGTCAGAATGAATGGAGAGAGTATGAGTTTGAACTTGCGGGAACCACTCTTAAGATTGCCGTGGCTCATACACTTGGTGCCACAGACAAGCTTCTTGATGCACTCAGAAAGGGAGAGGTTGAGTACCACTTTGTAGAGGTCATGGCCTGCCCCGGTGGTTGTGTAAACGGAGGCGGTCAGCCTATAGTTGACGGCTTCAGTATGCAGGAGGAGAGAGCTGACTGGCTTTATACCCAGGATAAGAACATGCAGCTTCGTTTCTCCCATGAGAATCCTTCCATCACAGCCATCTATAAGGATTACCTTACGGCGCCTCTTTCAGAGAAGTCACATCACCTTCTTCACACGGATCATCACGGTTGGAAGATGTTCGGGGAAGAGTGATAAAGAAGTTTTAGTAGTATAATAATCTCAAAAAATAATCATAATTAAGAAAAGACCAGGCATTCAGGCGCTGTATTTTGCTTCACAAAATAAGGCGCATGAATGCTTGTCTTTTCTTTAAGGGAAATCGTCCCCGAATTACACTTTATATTTATTTTTCTCCATAATATAATAAAACATACTACAGGAGGTGACTCATATGGGTTTAAACGACACGCCCGTATCCGAACGGATACAGATAGGTTTCTTCGGATGTACCAACGCGGGTAAATCATCACTTATAAATGCCCTTACGGGACAGGATGTTTCCGTGGTGTCCGAAAAAAAGGGCACCACCACAGACCCGGTCCTTAAGACAATGGAGCTGGGAGATCTGGGACCCGTGGCGGTGATCGATACTCCGGGGCTGGACGATGATTCCGATATCGGCGAACTCAGGGTGAAACGAAGCAATGAGATCTTTAACAGAACCGACATTGCGGTCATAGTGATCGATGCACAGGATAAGTCTGAAACCTCAAAAGAATTTTTAAAGGATTTTATAAAAAGATGTGAGTCGGCGGGAAAGCCTTATGTTTTAGCTGCAAACAAATCCGAAGGGATCAAAGAAGATATAACGGGGTTCGGCAGGGAACCCGTATATGTAAGCGCTTTTGAAAAAACAGGCCTTACGGAACTGAAGAAAGCCATCATTGCCGCAGGCAGGGACGTTAAGAAAAGACATGAAGAAAGACTTATGGTGTCTGATCTGATCAATCCCGGTGACACGGTGGTGCTTGTTATTCCAATAGATGAGTCTGCGCCTAAAGGCCGCCTGATACTTCCCCAGCAGCAGGTGATCCGTGATGTGCTTGAGGCAGGCGGGAATGCGGTATGTATAAAGGATACGGAATTAAAAGAATATTTTGAAAGGCATCCGGACTGGTGTGATCCTTCAAAAGACGATATTACAAGACCTGCCCTTGTGGTTACTGACAGCCAGGTATTTAAAGAAACAGACGGGATTGTGCCGGAGCATATACCCTTAACTTCTTTTTCCATAATAATGGCGCGATACAAGGGAACCCTTTTTCCCCAGGTGACCGGAGCAAAGGTGATAGATACACTGGAGGACGGAGACACGGTCCTGGTGGCTGAAGGCTGCACACATCACAGGCACTGTGAGGACATCGGTACTGTGAAACTGCCAAGGCTCCTTGCAAAGTACACGGGGAAAAAAATCAATATCGAGACTTCGTCGGGGCACGGTTATCCGGAGGATCTTTCAAAATATAAGCTTATCCTGCATTGCGGAGGATGCATGTTAAACGAAAAGGAAATGCAGAGCAGGTTGATGACCGCCGAAGAAAAAAAAGATCCCATAACCAATTACGGAATTTCCATCGCGTATATGAACGGGATTCTTGATCGCTCGATCGCGCCCTTGCCGGAGATTGAAGATTTATAAATAATTGCAATAAAACCGGTGCGGTTTTATAATATAGGGGCAGTTTGTAAATGCAAAAAGGAGGAAGATTACTTATGAAGAGATCGATCATTGCCGTTTCGGGAATCGCAGTTCTTGCCGTAGCTCTGGTGGGGTGCGGAAGCAAACCGGAGGAGGGCACAACGGAGTCAACGACCACAGAGTCAACAACAGTGACGGAATCTGCCACTGCAACTGGGTCATCCACGGACTCAGAAGCTACTACCACTGCCGAAAACACCGAAAAGGCAGAAACTACAGAGGCGAAGACTGCCCCTGCAGATTTTAACGGTGTTGAGAAGGTTACGAATGCCAGCGAATTTTATGATGTATATGTAAATAAGTTAAAGGATGGATTTAAAGAGTCGGGCACATCTTTATATTATGTATCAGACAACAGTAATTACAAATATTCCGTTCAGGACAACATGACTACCCATTCCGTACAGGCAAGCCTGGAGTCCGTTGCCGCAAGCCTTACCGACGGTGATGCGGGAAAAACCGGTGACATGTATTTTGCAACGGGAAAGAATGCTACGGGAAGCTTTTATACCGCAGTTTATTCCAACATAGGCGAAGGGGACAGTACCGCTTGCTATGGCGTGGTAGAGTATCTTTCCGATAAGGAAATAACGCCGGCTGAAGCAGCGGAATTATTGACAACAGATTATGTGACCTTTGCAGGAAAATAAACGGGAGACAGGGAACGGGTCTTGCGTCTATAGGGACATGGGGACGTTTTTTGCCTCGAAGGGACTCGGGGACGGTTTTTGTGTCTCCCAAAGGGAGACACAAAAACCGTCATCGTGTCCTGAGGCTATCATTAAACTCAAATACCGGGGGACAGTTCTCAGTCTCCCAGAGGAAGACAGAAAACCGTCCCCCGGACTCACTTAATAAAAAAACTTGACATCTTCCGGTGTTGAGTATTAAAATCAACTCAAAACAAATCGGTTTGATATTCTATAGGAGAGGATAAAATGAAAAAAACTGCTTTGATCACAATGGGTGTTGCAGGAGCAGCGGCCGTTATCATAGGAACCGTTTCCACGGGAAACGGTTTTATTAAAGAAGGATTTATTGCTTCCGTAAGCGGGATAATAGCTGATGCTCATCCTACGGAAGAGGCTCAGACAGTTACGGAGAGCGCTGTCGATCAGGAAGTTCAAAACAGAGGAGAGGCTATTATCGCGGGAGCGGATGCTTTAGTTTCCCCGGGATCGGGTATGGAAAATGAAGAAACTGCGGGGGATGCGGTTTCATATGAAATGCCTGTATCAGATCCGATTGCGGTTACCGATGAAAGCGAAACAACATACTTTCAAACCCCGGTATCATATGAAAATTCAAGACCATCCGAAGAGATGGTTTTACCTGCAATTACCGATACCGTAATACCTTCTGCCAAAAAGGTTACGGTAGCAGCTGAGATGCCGGCAGAGTCAGTTACAGTGAAAAAGCCTGTAAGACAACCGGTGGTCGTACCTTCAAAAGAAGTTGTTGATGTACCGGAAGAGTACGAAGCACCCGAAGCGCCTGCAGAGCAGGAGGAAGACATGTGCGAACCGGAAGCGCGTATGGGATGTGCGAGCATGGGGATTCTTCTTTATTCCGAAACAGGTGAAGAAATAGGAAGTATGGGGACCTGTTTTGTTTGTCAGGAAAGGGATGTTTTCGATTCGGACGGAAATCTTATTTATTCTGTTTCAGGGGATGATTATTTATCATTTACAAAAGAGGATGCAATTGCCATGTTGTCCGGCAGATATGCTGAGGAAAATTTATTGGGTCATCAGGAGATAGAAGAAGCAGAGATCATAGAAGATAATGAAGACAAAGATTATCCGGAGGATCCGGATGAAGACGGTGTCATTGAAAAACTTGGATGTGCATCTACTGAAGATGGAGTTTATTCGGATGATGGAGAATTGATCGGTGTCATAAACAGGTGCGAAGTCTGTGGAACTGAAGATTATCATGTTATAGAGGATTGTTGCGACACAGATAATGAAAATACTGACTTTGAAGAACCTGATGAAGAAGCCGGTGAAGAGATTTCGGAGTTTTAAATATAAATCGGGAGACAGGGGACGTAGTTCTCAAGTCTCCTTTTTTGAATCCGGGGGTTTTTTATGGCTCTTCCCGGATTACTTTCCCTCATACACACTGGATTGTGAGTCGGGCAGCGGAGAGTCAATAGATATAGTGTGTGAAAAAAATGTGAAAAAACTTTTGACACTTTAAAAAAGGTGGAGTATAATTAAGTCAAATAGAAGAGGTTTGGTTTTTTGAGAGGAAATGGCTATGATTAAATTTCCTTTAATTACAATCGGAGCGACAGGAATAGCTTCCGTAGTTTCTGCGGGGGTTTTATCGGGTAATGGCTTTGGCCTTGGTGTCATGGCTAATGTTGACGGTATAATGGACGAGGAGGTTTTGGTTCAGGATACCGCCCCCGGGACACAGGAGACTACTGTCACAAACAAAGCGTCGGGTAACGGCGAATCATTTATTGCAGGGGCAGATTCCGTGGAGGATGAAAATGTTCAGACGGAACCCGCCTCTGTAGGCGTGCCTTCATATCAGATAGTTAATGATGTATATGGCTATGAAGATGTGGATGAGGGAAATACCGCGCAACAGGTACCTGTATCATATAACGTTGCAAGTGCAGATACTGATACAAAAAAAGAAGAAGCAGATATAATTAATGCAGTCTTGATACCTCCCGATATTCCGGATGAAGAGAAAACAACAGTTTTGGGCGCTTGTGAAGATCAGGACGATGATGACACAAAGAAAAAAAGAAAAACTAAGCCTAAGCCTTCTGATTTTTCCGTGATAAAAGATGAGCCGAAGGAAGATGATGTCAGTTTAAGGGATTCGGGCGAAGAAAAAATGCCGGAACCGGGTTGCAATAGTTCAGAAGATTTCATTTTTGATGAGTCAGGAAAGATTGTAGGGTATAAGTTTATATGTACCGTATGTGAAGAGCAGGAAATAGTTGATTTAGATCGCAATGTGGTATCTTATGTTAAGGGATTTGAGAACTTTATTTCTCCTGAGGATATGTTGGCTCTGTTAGTTCCTGAAAAGCCCGAGGTCAAAGAACCTGAGGTTAAGGAACCTGAGGTTAAGGAACCTGAAAAACCCGAGGTAAAAGAACCTGAGGTTAAGGAACCTGAAAAGCCCGAGGTGAAAGAGCCTGAGGTTAAGGAACCTGAAAAGCCCGAGGTGAAAGAGCCTGAGGTTAAGGAACCTGAAAAACCCGAGGTGAAAGAGCCTGAGGTTAAGGAACCTGAGGTTAATGAACCTGAAAAGCCCGAGGTGAAAGAGCCTGAGGTTAAGGAACCTGAAAAAACCGAGGTAAAAGAGCCTGAGGTTAAGGAACCTGAAAAACCCGAGGTAAAAGAGCCTGAGGTTAAGGAACCTGAAAAGCCCGAGGTAAAAGAGCCTGAGGTTAAGGAGCCTGAAAAACCCGAGGTAAAAGAGCCTGAGGTTAAGGAGCCTGAAAAACCCGAGGTAAAAGAACCTGAGGTTAAGGAGCCTGAAAAACCCGAGGTAGAAGAGCCTGAGGTTAAGGAGCCTGAAAAACCCGAGGTAGAAGAGCCTGAGGTTAAGGAGCCTGAAAAACCCGAGGTAGA
>CACWUI010000003.1 GCA_902764045.1 uncultured Lachnospiraceae bacterium | reverse complement strand
GATGACAGGGTGGTCTTTGCAGTGGGCGATACCGGGGGTGATCCTGTTTGGCGATGCGATCGTGTTTTTCCTGATGATGTTAAACAGACAGCAGTGGTATAGTTATACGATCCTTTTGCTTTTGATCATGCTGTTCAGTATTGCGATCATCGCACTGTATTTCCTGGGAAAGATCGCCAATATTGTGCTGCCGGTCATTTGCATCGGTGTGACAGGGTTTTATCTTTTGGGAACCTTTATCTTTGGAGACAGAGAGTTTACCCGTGAGATGAAGCGAAGATTTCATGTATAAGTAAAGTTGAGAGGCGTATGGAAGAAAAAGTCAGTATCAAAGGAAGAACAGCAAGAAGAATGGTGCAGGTGGCAAATCACCTGCCCTACCTTGGCAATAAAGCGCAAAACGGTGAACTGCGCAGGCACCTGACGGAGCGTGAGAAGGAGTGGGAATGTCCTCCGCATTTGGAGAGAATATTCATAGAGAGACAGAATTTTGATATGGAGCTTCTGCATTCCAAGGAGGAAGAAGACATCGGACTCATTTTGCAGCTTCATGGCGGTGGCTATTATGGGAAGATGCACAATACTTACCGGGATATGGCGGCGATGTACCATGAGGTAAGCGGCGGCTATTCCGTATTAAGCATCGATTACCGGGTGGCACCGGAGTACCCGTTTCCAGCAGCACTGGAAGATGCGCTGGATGCATACCGCTGGATCTGTGAACAGGGATATCCGCCGGAAGAATTGTTTGTGGTGGGAGATTCAGCGGGCGGTGGACTGGCGCTGGCACTGGTCTTATATCTGCGCGATCACAAAATGACTCTGCCTAAGGGAATCATCACAATGTCTGCCTGGACAGATCTGACCAAGAGCGGTGAGTCTTACACGGAAAACTTTAAAAAGGATCCGATGTTTGGCAGATCCATGGATACCCTGATTTACAAAGAAGGATATTTTGGAAAGTAATTTTGCCGAGCTTGAAAAAATAGTGGAACAGATGGAGTCGGGGGATCTGTCTCTTGACGAGTCATTTGAACTCTATAAAAAGGGGATCAAGCTGGTGCAGTCATGCAATGACAGTATAAATAAAGTTGAAAAGGAAATGCAGATCATCTCAGAAGGAACAGGACCCGGAGAAAATAATGAATGAATCAGATTTCAAACAATTACTTAAAGAAAAAACAGCCTGCATAAACGACCTGATCTACGGATACCTTCCGGAAGAAACCGGATATTTCAAAAAAATATCCGAAGCAGTTAATTACAGTGTAAGGGCAGGAGGAAAGAGACTCCGCCCCATGCTTATCCTGGAAAGCTACAGGCTTTGCGGCGGCAGCAGGGAGGAGGAAGAAAAAAGAACAGCCCCCTTTATGGCTGCCATGGAATTTATCCACACATATTCCCTGGTGCATGATGATCTTCCTGCCATGGACAATGATCTTTTAAGAAGGGGGCTTCCCACAACACATGCCAAATTCGGGGAAGATTTCGGTATCCTTGCCGGTGATGCTCTTTTAAATCTGGCCTATGAGATCATGGCGGAAGCTGTATGTAAGTCAGAGGATGATACTGCGGCAAAGGCAATGAAGGTAATCGCAAAAAAAGCCGGTATTTCCGGTATGGTGGGCGGTCAATGTCTTGATGTGGAACTGACGGGAAAGCCCATGTCCGAAGAACAGCTGGATTTTATTTTTAAGCTTAAGACCGGGGCGCTTATTGAAGCTGCTTTTATGTCAGGCGCCATACTTGCGGGAGCAGACTCTGAAAAAACGGAGGCTCTGGGTCAGGCCGGTTTTCTTACGGGTATGGCTTTTCAGATAAGAGATGATATACTTGATATGACAGGCACCGAGGAAGAAATAGGAAAGCCCGTAAACAGCGACGAGAAAAATAATAAAACCACCTATGTCACTCTGTACGGATTGGAAAGGGCGGAGGATGATGTCCGCAACTTTTCCGAAAAAGCAGAGAATATGATAAGGGCAACGGGAGACAATGAATTTTTGGTTGAACTGATAAGAAGTATGGTCAGCAGAAAAAAATGATCTTCGGAGACGACAATGATACTTGAAAAGATAAACAAACCCAATGATATAAAAAAGATAAACCCCTCCGAGTATGCAACCCTTGCAGGTGAGATCAGAAAGTTTCTGATCGAGAGCGTAAGTAAGACGGGAGGTCATCTTGCATCTAATCTGGGAGTGGTGGAGCTTACCATGGCTCTCCACCTGGCTTTTGACCTGCCCAAAGATAAGATCATCTGGGATGTGGGACACCAGTCATATACCCACAAGCTTCTTACCGGCAGAAAAGGCGGATTTAACAGGCTTCGCAAGTTCGGAGGCATGAGCGGTTTTCCCAAAAGAGAAGAAAGTGATTATGATGCTTTCAATACCGGACACAGCTCCACATCCATATCTGCAGGAGTGGGTTATGCCACTGCCAGAGACCTGGAAGGGAAAACATATAAGGTTGTTTCTGTAATAGGTGACGGAGCATTGACAGGAGGTATGGCATTTGAAGCCTTTAATAATGCCTCCGGTGTAAAGGGGAATTTTATCATTGTCTTAAATGATAACGATATGTCAATAGCGCCTAATGTGGGCGGTATTTCCGATGTTTTGACCGAATTCAGAACCTCTGCAAAATATTATGATTTTAAGGAACGGGTTGTAAAAGACTTAAAAAACCTGCCCCACGGTCCGGAAATCGCAAGAAGGCTTAAAAGGACCAAGGACAGGTTAAGGCACAGGCTCCTGCCGGGTCAGATAATAGAGAGCTTCGGTGTAACATATGTGGGTCCCATTGACGGACATGATGTAAATAAAATGATCAGGGCCTTTCACTATGCATCAAAGATAAACGGTCCGGTGGTGGTTCATGTGCTTACAAAGAAGGGGAAAGGCTATTCTCATGCGGAAAAATTCCCTTCATCATTTCACGGAGTAGCGCCATTTGACATAAAAACAGGCGAAAAGTTAAAAGGTGCATCAGTTCCCTCCTATGCCGCGGTATTTTCGGAAAAGATCTGTGCCATGGCAAAGGAAAACAGCAAAATAGTCGGCATAACTGCAGCCATGCCGGACGGAGTGGGACTTAAGAGATTTTCAAAAGAATTTCCCGACAGATATTTTGATGTGGGTATTGCCGAAGGGCATGCGGTAACCTTTGCGGCAGGTCTGGCGGCAGGAGGCATGATCCCCGTGTTCGGGGTTTATTCATCATTCCTTCAGAGAGGATACGACCAGATAGTTCACGATGTCTGTATGCAAAACCTCAAAGTGATCTTTGCCATTGACCATGCAGGTCTTGTGGGAAGTGACGGTGAGACCCATCAGGGCATATTTGATCTGTCATTTCTTTCTTCCATACCCGGTCTGACGATCATTGCTCCCAAAAACGGGAAGGAACTTGAAGACGCTCTTGAATATGCGGTTTATAAAGCCAAGGGTCCTGTTGCCTTAAGATATCCCAGCGGCGCGGCTTCAAAAAAATTCGAAGAATTCAATGCGCTTGTAAAAGAAGGAGAGTCCGAGATCATTCACATGGAAAAGGATATTGCCCTTCTGGCTGCGGGACGGATGATGGAGATAGCAAATATCGTTAGAGAACAGATGAAAGATGAAGGCTTCAACGTAAGCCTTATAAACGCACGGTTTATCAAGCCTTTTGACAAAAAGCTCATCAGATCTCTTGCCGGGGATCATAAGCTTCTTGTGACCATGGAGGAAAACGTGCTTACGGGAGGCTTCGGAGAGCATGTGTGCAGATATGTGTCGGAATCAGAGACCGGGATAAAGGTCCTTCCCATAGCCCTGCCTGATGCATTTATCGAACACGGAAGCGTAAAGATCCTCTTTGGCGAATCGGGCATAGATCCTGAAAGCGTGAAGAAAAGGATCATTTCCGAATATAACAATCTTTCTTAAAAAAGGGGATCTGTATGGGAAAAGAACGTTTGGACGTGCTTCTTGTATCAAGGGGGCTTGCCGGGTCCAGAGAAAAAGCCAAGGCATTTATCATGTCCGGAAATGTGTATGTGGACGGTCAGAAGGAAGATAAAGCCGGGAGCCTTTTTTCCGGGGATTGCGACATAGAGGTAAAAGGTGAAAAACCTCCCTTTGTAAGCCGCGGCGGGCTTAAGCTGGATAAGGCCGTAAAGGAATTTGATATCTCACTTAAAGGTCTTGTGTGTATGGATATCGGGGCTTCCACAGGAGGCTTTACCGACTGTATGCTTCAAAACGGTGCGGCAAAGGTCTATGCCGTTGATGTGGGGCACGGTCAGCTGGACTGGGGACTTCGCAACGACAGTCGTGTTATCTGCATGGAAAAAACCAATATAAGATATGTGACGCCTGAAGATATCGGGGACCGAATTGATTTCGCAAGTGCGGATGTTTCTTTTATCTCCCTTACGAAGATACTGGAGCCGGTAAAGGCGCTTCTTACGGAAGATGCGCAGATGGTGTGCCTTATAAAGCCCCAGTTTGAAGCCGGCAGGCAGCAGGTAGGCAAAAAAGGCGTGGTAAGGGACAAGTCAGTCCATGAAGAAGTTATAAAAAAGGTTTGCGAACATGCAAAGTCTCTGGGACTTATCGCCGTGAACTTAAGTTTTTCTCCGATCAAGGGTCCGGAAGGAAATATCGAATATCTGGTTCATTTAAAAAATGAAACTGCGGATGCTGATATTTATGATTCAGGATTATCGATCAGTGGTATAGTAGAAGAAGCCCATAACAGTTTATAAAAAGGTGAAGACCGCATGGAAAAGGAAACTAAAAATTTTTTTATATTATCAAATCAATACAAAGATCCGGACGGAAAGATCTCAGGTGAGATAAGAGATTATCTGGAATCAAAGGGCATGAAATGCACCCTTTGGAAGCCCAATCCGAATATAGAAAATAAAAAATATCTCTACACCGATGCCAATGAAGTCCCGGATGACACGGACTGCATCATAGCCCTCGGGGGAGACGGGACCATCCTGCAGGCCTCAAGAGACCTGCATTATCTTAAAATCCCCATCTTAGGCATCAATATAGGAACCGTAGGCTTCCTTACCGATACGGATCTGGACATGGCGACAGAATCCCTTGACCGGTATCTGGCAGGGGAATATGAGATCGCAAAGCGCATGATGATATGGGGAGAGATAGTAAGGGACGGTAAGACCGTTTATGACAATTTTGCCCTGAATGAAGCCGTGATCAACAGAACCGGCGGCCTGAAGGTTATTGATTTTGATATATCGGTAAATAATGAGTTCCTGAACACCTATTTTGCAGACGGTGTGATCGTAACTACCGCCACAGGCTCTACGGCATATTCTCTTTCGGCCGGAGGTCCCATCATAAAGCCAAACGGCAAGATGATAATGATAACTCCCATTTGCCCCCATACATTAAATTCAAGAAGCATTATTCTTGACCCTGACGATGAGATAATCATCGAAATGACTGATAAGAAAAAGGTGGGAGAGGGCAAGGAGATCACCTTTGACGGGGAGACCAGCTTTAAGCTTGAGACGGGAGATAAGATATACATCAGGAGATTTCCGGAGGAAGCACTTTTCATAAGGACAAATAAGATAAGCTTTTTACAGCGTGTAAGACAATGCTTTGTGTAGAGGATAAAAATGAAAGCGCAGCGACATAAAAAAATAATCGAACTGATCGAAAATAATAACATCGAAACCCAGGAGGAACTGGCGGCTGCCCTCCAGGATGCAGGGTACAACGTGACCCAGGCCACCGTATCAAGGGATATCAGGGAACTTAAGCTCACCAAGACCACCACAGACGGAAAAAACCAGAAATACGTGGTACTTAATCCTGCCGAGTTCGGCATGGGAGATAAATATATCAATGTTTTAAAAGAGGGCTTTCTGTCCATGGATACCGCAAAGAATCTTCTTGTGGTAAAAACTGTTTCCGGTATGGCTATGGCCGTTTGCGCGGCAATAGATGCATTTTCCTTTGATGAGGAAGTGGGTTCCATAGCCGGAGATGATACCATTATGCTGGCTGCAAGGGATGATGCGGGAGCGGAAAGCCTGATGGATAAGATCAATAAAATACTAAAGAAGTAACGGGGGAAAAATGTTAACCAATTTATATGTTAAAAACATGGCCCTGATAGATGAAGCGGATATAGATTTTGAAAGCGGTCTTACGGTCCTTACGGGTGAGACAGGCGCCGGCAAATCCATAATCCTTGATTCCCTTGCAATAGCCCTTGGGTTAAAGAATCCGGGGGAGATGCTCCGGGAAAATGATGAGCCGGCCGTGGCTCAGGTCAGCTTTTATTTTAAAGACAGTGCCATACTTGATAAGCTTCAGAGTATATTGGATGAGGAACTGCCGGAAGGCGACCTTATCGTTCAGCGGAAGATTCTTTCCGGACGTTCACAGTTTAAGATCAATTCAATAGCGGTAAATGCAGCGCAGGTTAAGGGAATAGCACCTGTACTGCTCGATCTTCATGCCCAGAGGGATAATCTGAGACTTCTGAAAGAGGATAACCAGCTGGAAATGGTGGACTACTTCTGCGGAGAGGATTTTTTTGAAAAGAAAAAGATACTTGCTTTAAAATATTCTGAATATCTGCAAAAAAAAGAGGAGCTTGAGAGTTTCGGCGTAAGCGATCATGACCGTGAACGTGAGGCGGATCTGCTCAGATTCGAGGTGAACGAGCTGGAGGCCGCGGCATTAAAGCCGGGAGAGGATAAGGATCTTGAGGAACGCTTCTTAAAGCTTCAAAATCTGCAAAAGATAAAAGAAGGCACGGGAGAAGCCCTGGGGCTTCTTTCCTACAGTGAGGGGAACGTTTCCGATATGCTGGGGGAGGCGAGAAGGGCATTAAGCCGCCTTGAGGAATATGATCCGGCCATCGCAAAAATGAATGAAGCCCTTGGTGATGCGGAAGGGATCATTAATGACTCCGTGCGGGATATATCATCCTATGCAGAGGAGACAGATGCTTCGGAGGAAGAGTTTTATGAGATAAGTGAAAGGCTGAATGTCTACAATCATTTAAAGACCAAGTATTCCGCAGACACAGAGGGACTTCTGAAGCTTCTTTATGAGAAGTCACAACGGCTTGAAAAAATAAGCGATCTTGATAACGCAAAGGAAAAACTTCAAAAAGAAATTGAGAGATCAGAGGAAGAGATAAAAAAGATATGTTCCGGTCTGACTGAAAAAAGAAAAGAAACGGCACAAAGACTGGGTTCAGAGATAGTAAAGGCTGCGGAAGACTTAAACTTTAACGACATACGTTTTAAGATAAGCATAGAGCCTGCAGGATATTTCAACGGAAACGGTGCAGATAAGGCGAGATTTCTTATCTCCACCAATCCGGGAGAGGATCTAAAGCCCTTAAACAAGGTGGCGTCCGGCGGAGAGCTTTCAAGGATAATGCTTGCCGTAAAGACGGTAACTGCTCAGGCAGACGGCGTGGAGACCCTTATTTTTGATGAGATCGATACGGGTATCAGCGGAAGGACGGCCCAGAAGACCGCTGAGAAAATGGCTGTCATAGCCGATGACAGACAGATCATATGTATTACCCACCTTCCCCAGATAGCGGCAATGGGAGATTACCATTTTCTCATAGAAAAAAAAGTTGAAGACAACAGAAGCATTACGGAAATTAGAAGGCTTGATGATGAGGAGAGTGCAGACGAGATCTCAAGGCTTCTGGGCGGCAGCGAGATCACTGATAATGTACGTGGCAGTGCAAAAGAAATGAGGATCATGGCAAAAAAATACAAAAAAGACAATCGCTCATAAAATACAAAGATTTTATTAAATTTTACCCAAAAGAGAGTTTTTTCCTTGAAATAAAAAAACAGCCCGATTATAATAACGAAATGTAATATATTCGTAATATTTAAAAAGGATCAATGGTTTCATGAAAAGAAAAAACACCGGATTTTTAAAGGGGATAGGGGTTGCCGCAATTGCCGTGACTGTTTGCGTGACCCCTGTTATCGCCGATGAGGTTTCGGATCTTCAGGACGAAAAAAATAAAATAGAATCCGAGGTGGAAAACCTGGAAACCCGGCTTACTGCCATACTTACAGATCTTAATGATATGGAAGAAAAAGCGGCAAAGCTGGGGGATGATATAGAGCAGGGAAGAGACGACCTGGAGGCTGCGGAAAAGAAGCAGGCAGGTCAGTATGCAGATATGAAGCTTCGCGTGCAGTATATGTACGAGAACAATGAATCAAATGTGGCGGATATCTTTCTTTCTTCCGAAAACATTACAGATGCCCTGAACAAGACCGAATATGTCCAAAGGATCTATGAATATGACAGAAACGAATTAGATGAACTAGACAGGACCGCAAAGGAGATCAAGTCCATTAATGAAAAACTGGCGGCGGATCTGGCAGAGCTGGAGAAGCAGCAGGAGGAAGCTGTTGCTAAACAGGATGAGCTTAACGATCTGATCAGTTCCAAGCAGTCAGAGGTTTCCGATCTTGATACAAGGATAGCTGCCGTGCAGGCTGAGATAGCAAGAAAAGCCGCAGAAGAGGAAGCAAAAAGACAGGCAGAGCTTGAAAGACAGAGAGCCGCCGAAGCCGCATCAGGAAATAACGGCTCCGGTGGTTCGGATTCGGGAAACAACGGTTCTTCGGGTTCCGGAAATAATACGGGAAACGCCTCCACAGGTAATTCAAATAATAACGCATCCTCAAATAATCAGTCGCAGCAGCAGAATAAGCCTGCATCTAACCAGAATAATAACAATAATTCATCGTCGGGAGGCGGTTTGGTTATTGTAAGTACGGCTTATAACTATTTAGGCGTGCCTTACGTTTACGGCGGATCAAGCCCCAGGGGTTTTGACTGTTCAGGGCTTGTACAGTACGTTTACAGGCAAAACGGAGTAAGTCTTCCCAGGACGTCCGGAGCCCAGGCAGGAGTGGGAAGAGGGGTGTCGCTCTCAAATGCACAGCCGGGAGATATAGTATGCTATCCCGGACACGTTGCCATCTATATCGGCGGTGGTAAGGTTATTCACTCGCCTTACCCCGGAAGAAGGGTGGAGGTGGCAAACGCCAATATGATGCGTATCACCACGGTACGCCGGGTGTTGTAAATAAAAAAATCCTTACCTGAGGGTAAGGTTTTTTTTGATGCAGATGGTGGGACTTGAACCCACACGATGTTGCCACCGGCAGATTTTGAGTCTGCTGCGTCTGCCAATTCCGCCACATCTGCGCACTTTGCATAGTTTATCACAGGGGATTTCAAAAATCAAATTGTATCGTGACACTTATTAAAAATAAGATTATAATGATACGAAATAAAGCAAAAAGATCGGAAAAACTGATATGAGTAAAAAATTAATGCTTGTGGACGGACACAGTATACTAAACAGAGCTTATTACGGGCTTCCGCCCCTTACAGCCTCAGACGGCACGCCTACAGGGGCTATGTACGGATTTCTCAATATCTTATTTAAATTTCT
The DNA here is from genome assembly GCA_902764045.1 of uncultured Lachnospiraceae bacterium. Lineage (GTDB taxonomy): Bacteria > Bacillota > Clostridia > Lachnospirales > Lachnospiraceae > UBA4285. The sequence goes on along the minus strand of CACWUI010000003.1, from coordinate 19,395 downwards.
TGACGAAGAAAAGCCTGACGCTTTAGCCGTTGCGTTTGACGTGTCAGCTCCCACTTTCAGACATGAAAAATATAAGGAATACAAGGGAACCAGAAAGCCTATGGATCCTGACCTGAAAACCCAGGTTCCCCTTATAAAAGATATCCTTAAGGCGATGAATATCACTATTGTTGAAAAGCCGGGCTTTGAGGCAGACGATATTATAGGAACCATCTCAAAAAAATTCTCAAAAGACGGCAGTCCCGTAACCATTGTTTCCGGTGATAAGGACCTTCTCCAGCTGGTAGATGACAATATCACCATGAAAAACCCCAAGACCAGTCGCGGGCAGACCACGGTGGTAAACTATACGCCCTCTGATGTATTTGAAGAGTTTGGTGTCACTCCGGAGGAGTTCGTGGTATTAAAGGCCATAATGGGCGATACATCAGACAACATCCCCGGGGTAAAAGGAGTCGGTCCCAAAACCGCATCCCCCATAGTGGCGAAGTATCACACCCTTGATGAGGTGATAGCCCATATTGACGACTTGGAGTCTGCCTCCGTGAAAAAGAAAATGTCAGATGGCATTGATTCAATGAAGCTCAGTTTTTTCCTGGCTAAGATCGATACAGACGTAGACCTTGACTTTGATCCGGATAAAGCAGGCCTTGATGATATTTTTAATGACAGCTCATATGAGCTTTTTAAAAAATATAACTTTAAGACCATTCTTAACCGCTTTAATGATGTACCTGTTCCCGTAAAAGAGATAAAGATCCCCGATACCGTATTTATAAAAGATAAAACAAAAGCCCTTGAAGTACTGGAGGTCGCAAAAGCCGGATTAAGAAAGGATGGCTGCATCGGGATATCCGTTTACAAAATGCAAAAAGAAGACAATATCATGGCGTATCTTGCGGGAGATATGCCCAAAGACATTGCCCTTTGCACGGGAGAAGACAGGCTGTATCTGTTAAGCATGTCTCAGGATATTGACGGTGAATTCCTTAAAAAGATCATTCTTGAGCTGGTAAAAGAAGAAAAGGGAAGAATATTTATAAATGACGTAAAAAACCTTTCAAAGCTTTTTAAAGATGAACCGGGGTTTATCGAAAGGTTTTCGGATGTGGCGCTTTCCGCCTACCTTGTAAATCCCCTGCCCGGCAAATATCTGTATTGTGATATAGCCCTTGAGCATATGGGAGTTCATCTTCCCGATGAAAAAGAATTAAAAAAAGAACCTGAAAAACGTACTGCTCTTGATGCATGGGTATCATACAGTGCCGGAAATATCCTTTCGGAAAAGGTAAAGCAGGCGGATATGTTAAGGATACTGATTGATATAGAGGAGCCTCTGATACCTGTTCTTGCCGGCATGGAAGATTACGGCATTAAGGTTGACAGGGATGCGCTTAAGGCTTACGGAGAAAGTCTGGGAGGCAGGATAGACGAGCTGACAGGACAGATAATAGAAGAGGCAGGTGAGGAGTTTAATATCAATTCCCCCAAAGCTTTAGGGAACATTCTTTTTGAAAAGCTTCAGCTTCCTCACGGCAAAAAGACAAAGACAGGCTATTCCACGGCGGCGGATGTGCTTGAGGAGCTTGCTCCCGACTATCCTATCGTGGGAGACATCCTTGAATACAGAACCCTTACCAAGTTGAAATCCACTTATGCCGACGGGCTGGCCGATTACATAGAAGAAGACGGAAGGATACACGGAGATTTTAACCAGACGGTAACGGCTACCGGGCGTCTTTCAAGTGCCAATCCCAATCTGCAGAACATCCCCGTTCGTATGGATATCGGGCGTCAGGTAAGAAAGGTATTTATCCCGGAGGAAGGCTTTGTGTTTGTGGATGCGGATTATTCCCAGATCGAACTGCGGCTCCTTGCCCATATGTCCGGGGATGAAAAGCTTATAGAAGCCTACAGATCCTCAAAAGACATACATGCGGTCACCGCCTCACAGGTTTTCGGAGTGCCCTTGGATGAGGTTACGCCCCAGCAGAGAAGAAATGCTAAGGCTGTAAACTTCGGTATTATATACGGGATAAGTTCATTTGGACTGGGAAGGGATCTGAGCATTTCCGTTTCCGAGGCAAAGGCATACATTGACAACTATTTTAAGACCTACCCTGGTATAAAACATTTCCTGGACGGTCTGGTGGCTTCCGCCAAGAAAAAAGGATATTCCGAAACCATTTACGGACGTAAGCGGCCTATACCCGAGTTAAAAAACAAAAACTTCATGACAAGATCCTTTGGTGAAAGGGTGGCGATGAACGCGCCTATACAGGGAAGCGCGGCTGATATCATGAAGATTGCCATGTTAAAGATAGATGAAAACTTTAAGAACAACAAACTGAGATCCAGACTTTTGCTTCAGGTGCATGATGAGGTGCTGGTGGAGACGGCGCCGGATGAAAAGGAAGATGTAAAGAGGATCATTAAAGAATCCATGGAAGGGGCGGCGAACCTTAAGGTTCCCCTTACCGCAGATGTAAATGAAGGAAACAACTGGTACGAGGCTCATTAAAAAGGGGTGTATTTATGAAGATAATAGGTATAACGGGAAAGATCGGCGCAGGCAAGAGCAAGCTGCTTGAAAGGGTGTCCTCGATAGAAAAGACGGCTTTCGCCATAGCGGATGAAGTGTCACACAAACTTATAAAAAAAGGGAATACGGGCTATGAAAAGCTTCTTGAGGTTTTCGGTGATGAAATCCTTGACAGCAACGGTGAGATAGACAAAAAGCTTTTGTCGGATATCATCTTCACTGATGATAAGAAGCGGGTAGTTGTGAACAGCATCCTTCATCCTGCGGTAAAAAATGAGATCATAGACGATATGTCTGCCAGGGAAAAGGAAGGCTACAGGTGCTATTTTGTGGAATCCGCCATACTTATGGAGTCCCATTTTGACGTATTCTGCGATGAGATCTGGTACGTATATGCAGATGAGGATGTAAGAAGAAACAGGGTTACCACAACGAGAAACATCCCGGCTGAAAAGTTTGAGGCAATAAATGATTCCCAGAGAGACTATGAGATCATAAAGGGAGAATACATGTTTCTTGAGATCCCCTTCGGAAATGAAATGCTTGACTCAAGGGATGACGTAAAGATATTTAAGGGAAAACCCATGTGGATATGCTTTGATAACAGCAAAGATCTTCTCTTGCTTCCGGAATTTGACCCCATCATGGAAGCCGTTTTGGAAAGCAGGCTGTAAGTTGCGCAGGACCGGGATTTTTGATACTATTGCACGTATTGAGGTGTTTTTATGTTACGTATGATGAGTATCGCCAGCGGCAGCAGCGGAAACTGTATTTATATCGGTTCGGATAATACGCACATTCTGATCGATGCAGGGATCAGCCGGAAAAAAATATGTGAAGGTTTAAAGAAAGCCGATATTTCCATGGAGGATATCGACGGGGTGTTCTTTACCCACGAACATATCGATCATGTGAAAGGGGCGGGAGTGGTTGCCAGAAATGACGGTATCCCTTTTTACGGTACACGGGGGACTCTTAAACATATGGGATATAACCAAAGTCTGGGAGATATCCCTGCCGGTATCATGAATGAAATACAAAAGGATGAGGACATAGTTATCGGAGAACTGAAGCTCCGTGCTTTTCACATTTCCCATGATGCCTCGGACCCGGTGGCTTATACCGTAAGCTGCGGTGAAAAGAAAGTGGGAAGCATTACGGATCTGGGCTTTTTTGATGAAGCAACAGTTGAAAACATGTCGGGGTGTGACGCCTTTCTTGCAGAGGCAAATCATGACATAAATATGCTTCAGGTGGGGCCCTATCCATATGCCCTGAAACAAAGGATACTGGGAAACAGAGGCCATTTATCAAACGAGCTCGCCGGGAAGCTGGTGAGCAGGCTTCTTCATGACAATGTAAAGGCTGTGCTTTTGGGACATTTGAGCAAAGAGAATAACTATGACCGCCTTGCCTTTGAGACGGTGCGGCAGGAAATAGATCTGTCGGACAATGACTATACATCGGCAGATTTTAAGATCAGTGTGGCGGGACGTGACGAAGCGTCTGAGATAATAGAAGTGTAAGGAACAGGAGAAAAAATGAAAAAATGTGTGATCACCGTGGTGGGAAACGACACGGTTGGAATTATAGCGAAGGTTTGTACTTATCTTGCAGATAACGGAATTAATATATTGGATATCTCCCAGACTATCGTGGGAGGTCTTTTTAACATGATGATGATCGTTGATATCAGCAATGCCCAAACGGATTTTGAGGACATCAATAAGAGCCTGGAAAGTCTGGGACAGGACATCGGAGTCGTGGTGAAATGCCAGCGTGAAGAGATATTTGATATGATGCACAGAATTTGATACGGAGAAAGTAATGATTAACATTTCAGAGGTCAATGAGACCAATAAAATGATTGAGAAGGAGAACCTTGACGTAAGGACTATTACCATGGGTGTAAGCCTTCTTGACTGTATAGATGAAAGTACGGATAAGACCTGCGATAAGATATACAACAAGATAGTTTCCTGTGCCGTAAATCTTGTGGAGACAGGAAATAAGATAGGGGCCGAGTTCGGGATCCCCATTGTAAATAAAAGGGTTTCCGTAACACCCATTGCTACAGTAGGCGGAGCCTGCGCAAGATCCACGGATGATTTTGTGCGTATTGCAAAGTCACTTGATAAAGCAGCCGAAACCATTGGCGTGAATTTCATAGGAGGCTATTCCGCCATAGTTTCAAAGGGAAGCACAAAGGCAGATGAACTTTTGATGAACTCCATACCCGAGGCACTTGCCGAAACGGATTATATATGTTCGTCCGTAAATGTGGGCTCCACAAAGACTGGTATAAATATGGATGCCGTCAGACTTATGGGGGACGTAATTAAAAAGACCGCAGAAAGGACAGCCGACAGGGATTCCATAGGCTGTGCCAAGCTTGTGGTGCTCTGCAACGCTCCCGATGACAATCCATTTATGGCAGGTGCCTTTCACGGAGTGTCTGAACCGGATACGGTTATAAATGTAGGTGTCAGTGGACCGGGAGTTGTTAAATACGCTCTTGAGGCTGTAAGGGGAGAGAGTTTTAAGGTTCTTTGCGATACCATAAAAAAGACGGCATTTAAGATAACCAGGGTAGGGCAGCTGGTGGCTCAGGAAGCAGCCAAAAGACTTGATTCGGAGTTTGGTATAATCGATCTTTCGCTGGCTCCCACCCCTGCCATCGGAGACAGTGTGGCTGATATCTTAAAGGAGATAGGGCTTGAGCATCCGGGGGCGCCGGGGACCACAGCGGCTCTTGCACTCCTTAATGATCAGGTTAAGAAGGGCGGCGTAATGGCCTCTTCATATGTTGGAGGGCTTAGCGGAGCATTTATTCCCGTAAGCGAGGACCAGGGAATGATAGATGCTGTGGAGGTAGGCGCTCTTACAATTGAGAAGCTGGAAGCAATGACCTGTGTATGCTCAGTAGGGCTTGATATGATAGCCGTTCCGGGAGATGTGTCTGCCGAGACCATCGCCGGCATCATAGCCGATGAATCTGCCATCGGCATGGTGAATCAAAAAACCACGGCCGTCCGCCTGATCCCTGTCTGCGGAAAGACCGTGGGTGATAATGTTGAATTCGGGGGGCTTCTCGGACACGCCCCTATCATGCCCGTGAACAACTTTAAGTGCGATGACTTTGTAAACCGTACCGGACGGATCCCTGCGCCGATACACAGTTTTAAAAATTAACTAACTGCCCGGTTCCCAGCTATCCTAAAATTGATGATCGGAGGTATTATCATGGAATATTCATCAGATACTTTAAACAGATTAAAAAGCAAACTTAAGACATATATAAATAATCCTCACCTGATATCCGAGGTTATCAGAAATCTCGGAACGGAAAAAAACTGGAAGAGGATGCTCGACTATCTTGAATATGCATATGAACTCGGTGAGCGTCTGAGCCCGAGACGTATCCTTGTGAAGTCTGTATTCATAGGGCTGCACAAGGCACCGTCTGTACTAAGGGGAGTCAGAAACGCACTGCATTAAGATCGTGAGGGATAAGGGGCTGTTTTAAACGGTACCGGTAAATCCTTTGCCTTTGATATAAACACCCCTGTGGAATTCATCGGGAAGGGTTTCTTCAAAGACCTCCCATACCGCAAGATTGTAAAGATCGGAAGCATATATATCATCCGACAGAACCTCTCCGTAACCGGCGGTTTTCGTGATAAAGGGTACAGTAGCGGTTTTTCTTATCCCGCCAAGATATTCCATGCCCTTGTCATCCAGGGCAAGTATCCTGACATAGGAAATGTCCGTATATTTATAATTATCAAGCATATTTTCGATATCCTCATCGAAGGCTTCATTTTCAATATCCGTTCCGTCAACAAGGGAACGGGTATTTTTTTTGTGCCCGAGGATAAACTTAAATAATGCACGGGAAATAGCGGTATAGGTGCTGGACTTGTCATTTAAAAGATCGATAAATTCATCCAGATCATAATACTTGTCGTATTTATTCATGACCCTGTTTGCAAGATTAGGGTTAAAGCCGTCATATTTGAGCAAAACTTCTGCAGCCTTACGTCTGTCGTATGAGCAGTCCCTCAGGATCTTTTTTAATTTGGCATTGAATACACCGTTAAAATCCTCTTTGTAAACAGGCATGTTCTTGTCCATTTCTCCAAGGAATGTATCCTGTGCTGCTTCCGGGATGTATTTGATGATATTCTGTAAAATATCATTTGTCTCAAATATCATGGAGTCATAGTAGTCCGTATCCTCATTTCCTATATCCGAGGCAAGATCCTCCATGGCAAGGCAGTAGCGCTTTATCTCGTTTCGCAGAGCCTCGGCTGATGCGTATTCGGAATCTGCATTTTGCGCGGTAAACAGATCATTATAGCCCATGCCCGCTCTTTTAAATGTGTAGGGTGTAATGGGGCAGGCATGTCTCTTTGCGGCTTTCAGGTACTCGATGGCAAGAATGTTGTTGGGTGAGGAAAGGATATCGTGAAGCAGTTCCCTGTCCATGATATTCATTGTCCCTATGGCATTTTCCCTTGCAAGAGGGAAAGATGCGCCTGATCGTAATTCTTTCTTTAAGGCAAGCTGATAAAGATCTGATTCATTGGCAAGCACATCTGCGATATAGTCGAGTTCCCTTACGGAGCCGCTCTCGCTCCCGAAGCACATGCTATCAACTCCCAGGGCATTAAGGGTAAAAACGGCGCCCGTTGCAAACTGTTCGGCGTTGGCAAGGGCAAATTTCACGGGCAGCTCAACCACCAGGTTTACACCGCAGTCCACTGCGATCCTGGCTCTGGTGTATTTGTCCATAACGGCAGGCTCACCCCTTTGAACAAAGTCACCGCTCATCACGGCCACTGAAACGTCAGCGCCGCTGAGTTCCATGGATTTTTGAAGGTGGAGCATATGTCCGTTATGAAAAGGATTATATTCAGTAACAAGTCCGACGGCTTTCATGTTATTCTCCTTGAGATTTTTTATGTTATATTTCATCATATCATAAAAAAGTATATATGGGGAGAAACCGTCCCCTGTATAGCTGGATCCCGGGCAAAAATATTTTCCCTTGTACTTGTTTGCTTTATAAAGTATAATCGTTCTAACTACACTTTATTGCATAAAAGTCGGGAGGAGCTAATTTATGGCGTTTATAGATACCATAAAAGAACAGGCAAAACAGAATAAAAAAACCATTGTTCTTCCGGAATCAATGGATGAAAGAACCTACGAGGCAGCGGAGACCATTATAAAAGAGGGTATTGCAGATATCATCATCATCGGTACGGAAGATGAGGTGAAGAAGCATTCCGCAGGATTTGACATTTCAAATGTGAAAGTCATTGATCCCGTCACGGATCCCAACAGACAGAAATATGTAGACAAGTTTGTTGAACTCAGAGGACATAAGGGGATCACATCAGAGACCGCAGATGAGATACTGTCAAAGGATTATATGTATTATGCGGCTCTTATGTGCAAATGCGGTGATGCGGACGGTGCCGTATCGGGAGCATGCCATTCCACTGCGGACACATTAAGACCCTGCCTTCAGATAATAAAGACAAAGCCGGGTACCAAGCTTGTATCGGCATTTTTCCTTATGGAGGTGCCTGACTGTGAGTACGGTGACGACGGTCTTATGCTTTTTGCTGACTGCGCTTTAAATTTCAATCCCAATGCAGAAGAACTGGCGTCCATAGCTATAAGTTCTGCAGAGTCATACAAGACATTTACGGGGAACGAACCCAAGGTCGCCATGCTTTCTTATTCAACACAGGGTTCCGCAAGCCACGATGATGTGCTGAAGGTTCAGGAAGCAGTGGATATTGCAAAAGCAGAGAACTCTGGATTTCTTATAGACGGTGAGCTTCAGCTTGATGCAGCCATTGATAAAAAGGTTGCTTCCATCAAAGTAAAAGACAGCAAGGTTGCCGGTGAGGCCAATGTACTTGTATTCCCCAATCTTGATGCCGGAAACATCGGCTACAAACTGGTACAAAGACTTGGTAAAGCTTCGGCATACGGTCCCGTACTTCAGGGGATCGCAATGCCGGTAAATGATCTTTCAAGGGGCTGCAGTCCCGATGACATAGTCGGCGTGGTTGCACTTACGGCAGTACAGGCACAGCACAGTAATTAATTGTAAGGAGAAAACTTTTTATGAATATACTTGTACTTAACTGCGGAAGCTCATCCCTTAAGTATCAGCTGATCAATATGGAGGATGAGTTCGTTCTTGCGAAGGGAAGTGTACAAAGGATCGGTATCATGGGCTCCGAGCTGGTCCATAAACCCTCCGGTAAAGAGATCTACAATGTAAAGGCACCCATAAAGAACCACGGAGCAGCCATAAAGCTTGTACTTGAGGCTTTATTCAACGAGGAGCACGGTGTAATAAAAGATGAAAAGGATATTGCGGCTATCGGACACAGAGTCCTTCACGGAGGCACCAAATACAGATCCGCAGCCTTTGTAAATGAGGATGTAAAGGATATAATAAAGAGCCATATTGTGCTTGGTCCTCTCCACAATCCTGCAAACCTTACGGGTATCAATGCCTGTGAGACCAATATGCCCTCCATTCCCAATGTGGCTGTTTTTGATACGGGCTACGGCACGACCATGCTGCCTAAGGCGTATCTTTATGCCATCCCCAGAGAGTACTATGACAAGTACCATGTAAGGAGATTCGGATTTCACGGTACCAGCCACAGCTATGTTTCCAAGCGGACCATGGAGCTTGTGGGGCTTGACAGAGACAACAGCAAGATAATCGTGTGTCATTTGGGAAACGGTTCTTCCATTTCTGCCACACAGGACGGAAACTGCGTGGATACCTCCATGGGGCTTACGCCTCTTGAGGGTCTTCCCATGGGTACACGAAGCGGTGATCTTGATCCTGCTATCTTGGAGTTTATCTGCAGAAGAGAGAAGAAGTCTATCCAGGATATGCTCTATATCTTAAATAATAAGTCCGGTATATTCGGTCTTTCCAACGGTCTTACAAGTGATTTCAGAGACTTAAAGGCCGCTCAGGAGCGCGGTGACAGGGTGGCGGAAGAGACTCTTGATGTATTTGTATACCGTGTTGTCAAATATATCGGAGCTTATACCGCAGCCATGAACGGTGTTGATGCCATTACATTTACCGGCGGTATAGGTGAGAATGCCACATGGCTCAGACCCATGGTGTTTGAAAACTTCAGATATCTGGGACTTAAGCTTGACAAAGAAAAGAGCGAGCAGGCTGTAGGAAAAGAAATGATCATTTCCACCCCTGATTCAAAGGTGGCGGTAAGTGTTATACCTACCAACGAAGAGCTTGCCATTGCAAGGGAGTGCAAAAGACTCCTTGATGAGACGAAGTAATGGCAGTAAGACCTGTTCATTTGATCGGTGATGATATATTGCGTGAAGTATCCTCAGAGGTTAATGAGTTAACCCCTGAGGTTTCTGCGCTTATAGAAGACATGTTTGACACAATGTATGACAAGGACGGCGTGGGACTTGCGGCACCGCAGGTCGGGGTTTTGAGAAGGATAATAGTTATTGATACATCCCCCAAGAAAAAAAATCCCATAGTCCTTATCAACCCCGAGGTGGTTTTACAGGAGGGCGAGCAGATAACAAGCGAAGGCTGCCTTTCCGTGCCGGAAATATACGGTAAATGCGTTAGACCGGAGCATGTGGTGGTCAAGGCAAAAGACAGGAATTTCAAGGAAATAACCATTGATGCCGAAGGGCTTCTTGCCAAATGCATTATGCATGAGATAGATCATTTAAACGGTGTGCTTTTTGTGGATATCATGATCGAAGAAGACAAGGACAGAACTGCAAAGAAGGAATGATACATATGAAAACTGTTTTTATGGGGACACCGGATTTTGCGGTTGAAGCCCTGCAGGCATTATATGATAACGGACACCGGATCGAACTTGTGGTCACGCAGCCTGACAAGCCTGTGGGAAGAAGCGGAAAGCTTAAGGCTCCGCCGGTAAAAGAAAGAGCAATGGGACTGGGACTTACGGTCGAACAGCCTGTTAAAGCATCTGACCCGGTTTTTATCAAAAAAATCAGAGATATTGATCCCGATGTTATCGTTGTGGTGGCATACGGTCAGATACTGAAAAAAGAATTTTTGAACATTCCAAAATACGGCTGCGTGAATATTCATGCATCACTGCTCCCCAAATACAGAGGAGCAGCGCCCATTCAGTGGTCAGTGATAAACGGAGATGAAATGACAGGTGTAACCACCATGCTCATGGACGAAGGGGTAGACACCGGTGATATCTTGCTGACGGAAAAGGTTAGGCTTGCACCCAAGGAAACCGGAGGGAGTCTGTTTGATAAGCTTAGCAGGACAGGCGCGGAACTGATAATAAGGACTCTCGATGAACTGGAAAGCGGAAGCATAAAACCTGTCAGTCAGGATAATGAAAAAGCTACCCACGCAGGTATGCTTTCAAAGGAAATGGGTCGTATTGATTTTAATAACGATGCCTTGACTCTGGAAAGGCTTATCAGAGGATTAAACCCCTGGCCCGGAGCATACACTTATCTTGACGGAAAAAAACTGACCCTTTGGGATGCGGACGTTGGGGGCGTTGTTGATGAAGCGGTCGAGCCTGGGACACTGACCGGAGTCGGAAAGGATTCCATAGAGATATGCTGCAGAGACAGTGTTTTGATAGTTAAAGAATTACAGCTTGAAGGAAAAAAACGCATGAGAGTGGGAGACTTCTTAAACGGTCATAAACTTACTGTCGGAGAAAAGTTGGGGTGATCATATGTATTATATGCAGGATTTAAGTTATTTATGGATATACGGATTACTGGTGGCTGCTTTTATTGTTTCGCTGGTGGCCCAGATCCGTGTTCATACGAGTTTTAATAAGTATGCGAAAGTATTGTCCGCAAACGGGCTTACGGGAGCACAGGTGGCGGCAAAACTCCTGGGTTCGCAAAACATTACGGATGTCATGATAGGACCTGTTGGAGGAAGTCTGACGGATCACTACAATCCTTCCAAAAGGACCCTTGCCCTGTCGGAGCCGGTATACAATAAAGCTTCCCTTTCCGCTTCTGCGGTTGCAGCCCATGAATGCGGACACGCCGTGCAGCATGCCTACGGATACGGTCCCCTGAAATTAAGGACAGCCATAGTACCGGTAGCCAGTATCAGTTCGAAGATCTCATGGCTGTTTGTGATAATAGGAATATTTTATAACACTACAACCGGTTCCGTGTTTTTAAATATCGGGATCATTCTCTTCAGTGCAGCCGTGGCGTTTCAGCTTATAACCCTTCCCGTGGAGTTTAATGCGTCAAGAAGGGGGCTTAAACTTCTTGAAAGCAACGGGATATTGACAAAAGAGGAGGTTAAGGGTGCATCTTCGGTACTCAGAGCTGCGGCCTTAACATACGTGGCAGCAGCAAGTACTGCAGTTTTACAGCTTTTAAGGCTTGTACTTATTGCACAAAGCAGGAGACGTTAAAATGTCAAAACAGCAGACTATCGTTAATGAAAGAAAAGCGGCACTTGATATCCTGCTTTGCGTAAAGGAAAGACATGAACCTCTTCCCTTCTGCAGAGACAGGATTTTTGACGCGCGTGACATTAAAGAAAAAAAGTCACGCGCTTTTATAACGCAGCTGGTTTACGGAACCATTGAGAACATAATACGAATAGATCATATTATTGATGCATTTTCAAAGATAAAGACCCAAAAAATGAAGCCTAAGATCGCTGCATTACTGGAACTTGCCGTATATCAGATAATATATATGGATTCGGTACCCGTATCAGCAGCCTGTGATGAATCGGTAAAACTTACGAAAAAAACAGGGTTTGCAGGTCTGTCAGGATTTGTAAACGGGGTGCTGAGAAGCATAGCAGATGGATTTGATAAAGTTTCTTTTCCGGATGAACAGGATGACCTTGTAAAGTATCTGTCTTTGGAATATTCCATACCCGGATGGTGTGTTTCTCTCTGGTTGAGAGACTACGGAAAAGAGAAGACGAAAGAGATCGCTGAAGGAACAAGGCGGAAGTCACCGTTATTTATAAGGACGAATACAGCGGATTTGTCTGCTGATGAACTGAAAGACAGACTGGAGGCGGAAGGCGTGACAGCGCAACATATTCCGGTCGGGCCGGATTTTGTTTTTTCTATTTCGGGATTGGACTCGGTGGCATCCCTTGAAAGTTTTAAAGAGGGATGTTTTTATGTTCAGGATTTAAGCTGTATTTTATCGGGAGAAATGTACGGCTTAAAAAAAGGAGACAACGTTCTTGATGTATGTGCCGCTCCCGGTGGAAAAAGCATTAATACAGCATTGATGCTTCAGGGATTGGGAGGTGGTAAGGTTACTTCCTGCGATGTGTCGGAGGATAAAACATCACTTATAAAAGAAAATATTCAAAGGATGAATATAAAAAACATCATTGTGGAAAAAAGAGATGCAACAGTTTTTAATGAAAACTTTAAAGAGGCTTTTGATGTTGTGATCGCAGATGTTCCATGTTCCGGACTTGGGATAATAAGCAGAAAACCTGATATATTATTGCGTCTGAAAGAAACGGATATCAGCGGTCTTTCACGTCTGCAAAAAAAAATAACGGATAATGCCGTAAAATATGTTAAAGAAGGCGGGCGTTTTGTCTTTTCCACATGTACTCTGAACAAAGAAGAAAATGAAAAAAATGTTGAATATATAAAAGAAAAAACGGGATTTGAAGAAGTGTGCTTTAAAACAGTTTTCCCCGGGGATAATGACGGGGGAGACGGATTTTTTACCGCAGTTTTCAGGAAGAAGTAAGAAATGACAGATTTGAAATCAATGACAATTGAAGAATTGACAGGTTTTATGCGTGAAATAGGCGAGAAGCCTTTCAGGGCAAAGCAGATCTTTAAATGGATCCATAAAATGCATACAGAAAGCTTTGATGAAATGACCGACATTTCCCTTTCCTTAAGGGAAAGACTGAAAGAAACCGCTTTGTTGACCTGCATCAGGCCGGTTCGGGAGCAGAAGTCACGGGACGGCACTGCCAAATACCTTTTTGAACTGCCTGACGGAAACAGGATAGAAAGCGTTAAAATGGATTACAGGCACGGACACAGCGTATGTATTTCTTCCCAGGTTGGGTGTGCCATGGGATGTGAATTCTGTGCATCAACCATAGGAGGGCTTGTGCGAAATCTTACCGCTGCCGAAATGCTGGATCAGGTATATGTAATTGAAAAGAATAATAATATTAAAGTTTCAAACGTGGTCGTTATGGGGTCCGGAGAGCCACTGCAGAATCTGAAAAATCTTTTGGTTTTTTTGAAGAACATAAACGTCGAAGAGGGGGATAACATAAGTCTTAGAAATATCACTGTTTCCACCTGCGGCATAGTGCCTGCCATGTACGAGCTTGCAGAGTACAGGTTACCTGTCACCCTTGCGGTTTCCCTGCATGCCCCCAGTGACAGCATCAGACGGCAGATAATGCCTGTGGCAAAGGTTTATCCGATAAACGAGCTGATGGCTGCATGCCGGGATTATTTTGAAATAACGGGTAGGAGGATCAGTTTTGAGTATTCTCTTATGGAGGGGGTTAATGACTCGGAAGAGCAGGCAGAGGAGCTGGCGATGCTGTTAAAAGACATGAATTGTCATGTGAATCTGATAAACGTGAATCCTATAGAAGAAAAAGACTTTAAAAAAACCCATAAACGGGCTATAATGGCTTTTAAAAATATACTTGAAAAAAATCAGATTAATGCTACTATTAGGAGAGAATTGGGGCAGGATATTGACGGTGCCTGCGGACAGTTAAGAAGGAGATATCCGCAATGAAGGTTTACGCAGTTACGGATGTCGGGCGTGTGCGCGATTCCAACCAGGATTATTGCTCGTACATTACGGAACCCATAGGAGACTTGCCGAATCTGTTTCTTGTGGCAGATGGTATGGGCGGGCATAAGTCGGGAGATCTGGCGTCGCGTTTTACCGTGGAAACTTTTCGGGAACTTGTACAAAGCTATGATTCGTTGGATACGGTCACGATACTGACAAATGCGGTGAAAGAGGTTAACAAACTTCTTATCAGGAAATCTCTTGAGTCCTCTGATTACGAAGGTATGGGGACGACGCTTGTGGCCGCCACCATAGAAGGGGCTACCCTGAAGGTGGCAAATGTGGGCGACAGCAGATTATATATCATTAAAGAAGATATATGTCAGATCACAAGAGATCATTCTTTGGTAGAAGAGATGGTTCAACGGGGACAGCTTGAAAAAGACGAGGCCAGGACCCACGCCAATAAAAATATTATCACAAGAGCGATAGGTGTTGATAATGAAGTAATACCTGAGATTTTCTCCGTCGATCTTGATGAGGGCTCAAAGATCCTGATGTGTACAGACGGATTGACCAATATGGTTGATGACAACAGGATCCAGCGACTTATTAAAAAAGGCGGAACAGTGAAGGATATTACGGAACGTCTGCTGGATGCGGCGTTAGAAAGCGGAGGGAAGGATAATATCACGGTAATGGTGATAGATCCCGAAACGGAAAGGTAAATGAGGAGATGCTAAACAAAGGAACTGTACTTACCGAACGGTACGAAATAATTGAAAAAATAGGATCCGGTGGAATGGCGGATGTTTATCGCGCCATGGACCATAAATTAAACAGATATGTTGCCATCAAGGTATTAAAAAGAGAATTCAGAGAGGATAAGCAGTTTGTTGCCAAGTTCAAGCAGGAGGCAAGAGCTGTAGCCGGTCTTTCACATCCTAATATCGTAAATGTTTACGATGTAGGAAATGAGGGGACGGTTCAGTTTATCGTGCTTGAACTTGTGGAAGGGATCACTCTTAAAAAATACATTGAGAAAAAGGGGCACCTTCCCTACAAGGAGGCCGTAAGCATTGCCATACAGGTGGCAAACGGTATAGAGGCTGCCCATGAGCATCACATCGTCCATCGTGATATAAAGCCTCAGAATATCATCATATCAAAAGAGGGGAAGGTTAAGGTTACGGATTTCGGTATTGCTAAGGCTGCAACATCCACAGCCACTGTCAGTACGTCTGCCATGGGATCCGTACATTACATGTCACCCGAACAGGCCAGGGGAGGCTATTCCGATGAAAGAAGTGATATTTATTCCTTTGGTATCACTCTTTTTGAAATGCTTACCGGTCAGGTGCCCTTTGACGGAGAGACCACAGTAGCCGTTGCGGTGCATCATATTCAGGACGAGATCGAACTTCCCTCAGAGCTGGTGTCCGGTATTCCCGTAAGCGTAGATAAGATCGTACAAAAGTGTACCAAAAAGAAGATAGACGCCAGATATCAGAGCATGGAGGAGCTTATTGCCGACCTTAAGAAGTCGCTTATCATGCCTGACGAGGATTTTGTCAAGGAAAGAAGCCCCTTTGTGGAGGAGGAGGTTTCCGCAGAGGAGGAAGTTCATGCCGCTAAAGAAGAGACCAAACCTGCGGGTGACACCACCACTAAGCTTCCCGACATTGATAATGAGCGAAATAAAAAACTGGATGTGGTATTAAAATGGGTTGCGATCGGTATTGCGGCTGCCGTAGTGGTCATTATCGTAGTGTTTGCGCTCAGAGGTTGTGACGGCGGCAACACCGAGCCTACGGAGACCACGGAAAGTACTGAATTAAAGATAGATGTGCCCAATGTATTGGGCAAGTCATCAGACGAGGCAAAACGAATCCTTGAAGAGGCTAAACTTGTTGTTGAAGCTCCGACGCTTTCAGGCACTGTAGCCGTACAGGATCCTGCGTCAGGTAAGCAGGTTACTTCAGGAACCAGAGTCACCTTAAGACTTGAAGTTCCCGACTTGAAGGATCTGAAATCCGAAGATGCGGTTGAAGCGGTAAGGAATCGCGGCTGGGAAGTGGAAAGAACCCAGGAATACAGTGACACAGTTGAAAAGGGCCTTATCATCAGACAGGAAAGAAAGGATGATAAGACCATAACCCTGGTAATAAGCAAGGGCGAGCAGCCTGTTGATAAGGTTACCGTGCCAAACGTTGTGGGTATGACCCTTGAGGAGGCAGACAAGGCTATTCATGATGCGGGACTCAAATATTGGTGGGAAGGTGATAATACAGGAAAAGTAGTTTCACAGTCACCGGGAGCAGGAAGCTCTGCTGAAAAAGGTTCCACCGTAAGATTTGAAATGGTTGGAGAGACTACCACCACGACCACCGAGACCACCACGGAGACGGAAACCACCGAAGACTTTGGAGATGCGCCGAATGTTATCGGTATGGAGAGAGATGCGGCCATAAAAAAACTGCAGGATGCAGGTTATTCCGTAGAATACTACGGCGGTGGCGATAAAGTCACAAGAGAGCAGGTTGATGAAGACAATAAGACCGTAAGGATCGATCTCAGATAATATCTCTATATGAAGGAAACATACAAAGGCAAGATAATAAAAGGAATTGCCGGGTTTTATTACGTATATGTTGAAGATAAAGGCCTTTTCGAATGTAAAGCGAAAGGCCTTTTTCGCAAGGAAAAAATAAAGCCTCTGGCAGGTGACAATGTCTTTATAAGCATTACAGATGAGACATTAAAAACAGGAAACATTGAGGATATTGATGTCCGGAAAAATGAAATAATAAGACCGGCATGTGCTAATATAGATATGGCTTTTATCGTCATGGCTGCAAGCAGGCCAGCACCTAAGTATTCATTGCTTGACAGGATCATGATCTTTTTTGAGTATCATGAGATTCCCGTTGCCCTTTGTTTTAATAAATGCGATGAAATAAACGACGATGATTTACTTTTTATTAAAACACGGTATGAAAAAAGCGGGGCAATGGTTTTCTTTGTAAGTGCCAAAGAGAAAACGGGTATAGATGGACTGAAAAAAACAATGCAGAACAGGACGTCGATCCTTACGGGCCCTTCCGGCGTCGGGAAATCTTCAATCATTAATCTTTTGTGCCCCGAAGCAACCAGGCATACGGAGATCTTTAAAGCGGGAGCCGGTACTTATGTTATGGATACACCCGGCTTTTCGTCTCTTGATGTTCCCGAGATAGACAAGGACAGGTTGAAATATTTTTTTAATGAGTTTAAAGACTTTGAGAATAAATGCAGATTTGACGGGTGTTCTCATATTCACGAACCGGGATGTGCAGTAAAGGATGCATTGGAAAAGGGTCTTATAAACAGTGAAAGATATGAAAGCTATTTAAATATTTATAAAGAGCTTGAAGCGCACGAAAAGTTTTGAAACATTTGAAAGGAGAAAATTAATGGCAATTCTTGCACCTTCAATTCTTTCCGCAGATTTTGCGGATCTGGGAAATGATATTAAAAAAACCATTCAGGGCGGGGCCGACTATATACATGTGGATGTTATGGACGGTATCTTTGTCCCCAGTATTTCCTTCGGTATGCCGGTTATCAGATCGATAAGAAAGGTTACGGATAAGTATTTTGATGTACACCTTATGATCGACGACCCTGCCCGTTATATCAACGAATTTAAGGAGGCGGGAGCAGACGGGCTGACTATTCATGCGGAGGCATGTCCGGATATTGAGGAAACCTTAAAAAAGATAAAGGATGCAGGAATGGATCCTGCCCTTTCAATAAAACCGGGGACACCTGTTTCGGAGGTCACGGGTTATCTTGGTATGGTAAAGATGATCCTTATAATGAGTGTTGAGCCCGGATTCGGAGGACAAAAAATAATCCCCGAGACCATAGAAAAGGTTCGGGAATTAAGAAAAATAATTGATGACAATAAAAAGGATGTCCTTATAGAGATAGACGGCGGTGTTAATCTTGAAAATGTCAAAGACATAGTGGACGCCGGTGTTGACGTGGTGGTTGCAGGTTCAGCTGTTTTTAAAAATGATGTTGAAGCTAACACAAGGGCATTTAAAAGGATTATACAGTCTTACAATTAACGGAAGCATAATATTTTTTTATGGCTGATTCCATGTTTCCTTCATATGTGATCTTTAAAAGACGCACAAGCTCTTCGGGGGATGTTTTTGCATACCAGTCGGAAGCAAGCCACTCTACAAGGATGGAGCTGAATGCGATTGTGTAGTAATCCGAAAGGAAATTGGAATAACTATCGTCGATTTTTTTTGATTCAGGTATTTTTCTGATGATGTTTACTATATAGGGTCTGATATATTCGTTCAGGAAATTGGTAATGTATTGATGGCCAAGTGATCTGAACAGATTCATGACCATGTTTTTTTTCTTTAACAGAAATTTCGCGGCATTTAATAATGCCTCGTCCCAATCGTCCAGATTGATCTCTTTACCGAGCACCTGCTCCGTATATGCTTTGGACATCCATTCCGCAAGCTCATATATGTCATGAAAATGATAATAGAAAGTCTGTCTGTTAATGTTGCACTTTTTTGTAATATCCCGGATGGTTATCTTATCTATGCCTTTTTCCTGTAAAAGATCCTCTAAAGCTTGGACCATCATCTGCTTTGTGCGCGCTGAAGATTTGTTTTCCCTCATTTTAAGTATTCCCCCTTTTTAATCTTTCTTCAATATAGCAAAGATTAGACAAAAACACAAATTTGTACAAAATCAAAAAAAACCGATTATTTGCATAAATTTTTTTGAAAAATATATTGACAAGGCCTAGGGCAGGTGTTATTATAGTCGAGCCGTCTCATAAGAAACGGCATACAAATATCAAGGTGATCCACACTGGTTCCGAGTGGGATTTAAGAGGATTATCTGATAAAAGATCTTTGACAATCAGAAAGCAAAGCAACCCTGAAAATTCCAAAAAGAATTTCAGTTTTTTACGGACTAACGTAAATTAAAAAGCCGGCGTAGTTTTA
>CACWUI010000002.1 GCA_902764045.1 uncultured Lachnospiraceae bacterium | reverse complement strand
CCTGAAAAACCCGAGGTAGAAGAGCCTGAGGTTAAGGAGCCTGAAAAACCCGAGGTAGAAGAGCCTGAGGTTAAGGAGCCTGAAAAACCCGAGGTAGAAGAGCCTGAGGATGAGAAGTCTGAAGAGTCTGAAGAGAAAGAGTCCGAGGATGAAAAGTCTGAGGCTAAAGAATCCGAGAAATCTGACGACGATGATTGCGACGACGATTGCGACGATGACGATATCGATGATGACGACGACATCGACGATGACGATGGTTCTAAAGAAAAAGATCAGAATGGATCTGTAGTAACAGATCCTAAAGAGGGAGAAAATGAGGACCCGGCAACTTCTGAAACGAAGGAAGATAAAAATAAGTATAACAAAAATTGGAAGTTACAGGTGAAATGCCCGTATTCTCTTAAGGCTTTATATGACGGAAGAACGAAGATAGGCTACATGAGCAAATGCTACCTGTGCAAGAGTCAGGATGTACTTGACCTGAACTACAACATAGTGTATTCCACCAGGAAGATATCAGATTTTAAATCTGACAGAGAAGTACGGGAGTTGTTGCGGCAGCAGTAAAAAATCACACTAAAAAAACATGTCCGATGGACATGTTTTTTTGTTGCTTACTCGTCACCTATATCGATAGCGCCTTTAGCTTCATTGTACTCCTTAAGCTTATTATGTATCCTGTCTACAGGGGTAAGAAGCGCCGCCACGGAAGCATCGTGGTTTATGGTATCTATGATGAGTGCTATATATTTGCTCATGTCAACATTTATATACCAGGGCTTCTCCAACAGTTCAGGGGGCTGATACACAAGATTGGTGGTAAGGATCTTTGAAATAAGTCCCTCCTCATATGCCTTATCAAACTTCTCAAAGCCGTTGGTGAAAAGTCCGAAGGTGGTGGCCGCAAAGACCCTGTTTGCCTTGCGCTTTTTAAGCTCGTTTGCCACGTCAAGCAGGCTGTCTCCGGATGATATCATGTCGTCGATCACGATAACGTCTTTGCCTTCAACGCTTGTACCCAGGAACTCATGGGCAACTATGGGGTTTCGTCCGTCAACGATCTTTGTGTAGTCACGTCTCTTATAGAACATTCCCATGTCAAGACCCAGTACGTTTGCAAAATAAACGGCTCTCCCCATGCCGCCCTCATCGGGACTGATGACCATCATGTGATCGGAATCGATCTGCAGATCTCCCACCGTAAGGAGCAGTGACTTAATAAACTGGTATGTGGCAGATACCGACTCAAAACCTTTAAGAGGAATGGCATTATGCACTCTTGGATCGTGCGCGTCAAATGTAACAATGTTGTCCACGCCCATATCCGTGAGCTCCTGAAGAGCAAGGGCGCAGTCAAGGGATTCACGTCCGGTGCGTCTGTGCTGTCTGCTTTCGTAAAGGAAAGGCATGATCACATTTATCCTTCTTGCCTTTCCTGCAGCCGCGGCAATGATCCTTTTGATATCGGAATAATGATCATCCGGTGACATATGATTTATCTGTCCGCAAAGCTTATAGGTAAGAGAATAATTACAAACATCCACCAGGATATACAGGTCGTGACCCCTTACCGACTGGTTTATAACACCCTTTCCTTCGCCGGACCCGAATCTTGGTGTCTCGGCATCCAATATATAGCTGTCCCTTTTATAGCCTGCGGTGTCAAAAACACCCGGATTTCCTTCCCTTTCCGAACGCCATCTTACAAGACATTCATCTATCTTTTTCCCCATTTCAGCAAAGCTTTTAAGGGGTATGATCCCCAGGGTACCAAAGGGGATTGAATCGGTGTGCTTTTCGTTTCGTGGCATGATCTTCCCTCCGTTTATGATAATAATTACTTAAGTATTCAATATAACTTTTATAGACGGCGCCGTCAAGAAAAAAGTTTTTTTGTACGCAGGTCATCACCCGTGAGCTTCATGATAATGTATGAGCTGAGTATCCTTGATGATATCCGTTCCGTGTAGGTACGTTCCAGATCATCAAGGTTTAAGTTTGTGGAGATGATGGTGCTTTTGCGGCGCAGCAGCCTTTCATTTAAGCAGTAGAAAAACTTCGATACGGTATATGTATTGGTAAGCTCCGTCCCCAGATCGTCTATTATCAGAAGGTCGCATTCGACAAGGGGGGAATTTTCCTCGTATTCCTCAAGCCTTTGGAAAAGATCCACTGCGGTAAGATAAACTACACTGTGGGTGGAGTTGATAAGCTCACCGGCAATACATGTGGAAAGAAGGGTCTTGCCCACACCGGTATTGCCGTAAATGAAGATGTTGTCCCGGTGCGAGTCAAAGTCTTTTACAAAGCCTTTGGCCACGGCCAGAGCTTCGCTTGCATAGTTAAAAGGTGTTTTACCCACCGCATCCGGCCCCTCATCCGGATAAAGGGAAAGGTCGAAACTCTCAAATGAAATGCCCTCGGTAATGTTTCGCAGATTTGAATCGTTGAACAGAAGCTCGATGGCTTTCTTTTTAAAACATACGCAATGCTGTCCTTCCACCATACCCGTATCACGGCAAAAGGGGCAGGTGTAAACGGGGTCCAGATAATCCGCGGGCTTCCCGAGACTTTTTAATATCCCGATCTGTTTATTTTGAAGTTCATCCATGCGGGTTTTGTAGGAAGCCGTATCACCGGGACTTGAGTTTAATGCCGCCATGGCAGCTTCTCCGGAAAGGGTTCCGATCTCTTTGTAGACGGCATTGTATTCCGGCGAAAGACTCTCGATCTCCCTGCGCCGTTCCTTTAAGGTCTGTTCGTTTAAAGAGCGGATTCTGTCATAATCCCGCTTTATGGTTGCGTATTGAACATTTGTAAGAGGCATATCAGGTATCTCCGTATTTCTTGGTATTCATTTCTGCTATACGACGCTCGATGTCGTTTAAGTTATTATTTTTACGCTGCTCATAATTGTGAAATCTGGTAAGGGGCTTATCTGCTTTTTTATTTGAGTAAGAGCCCTTGGAGGCTTTGACGGATGCGTTGAAATCATCGTCAAGCTTCTTTATGTCATCAAAATTTTTAATGCCCTTGTCGTGCCAGTCGGATAAGATCTTGTCCGCATACCGGAAGCTGGGGTTGTTTATGGCGGACATGGTTCGGTTGCAGGCTTCTATGATAATGTCCGTGTCAAATCCGTAATTGTCTTTCCATTTGGCGATAAAGTCCATCTCCTGAGTGGCGGGGCACCTGTTCTGAAGCCCGAAGGCTTTCATTACACAGGAGACCACGTCATTATTGCTTTTAAGATATTCCTTGGCTTTGGCAGGGGTGGTCACTCCCGCGTCAAGCCATGCTATCCCCGTAGCCTCCACATATCTCATGCTCTTCTTGTCCTTTTCCACAGCGTAGCACAGAAGATAATCAATAAGCTCGCAGGAAAGGTTTAGGTTGTTTACCATGTTTAAAAGGATGTTTATATCAGTGGCTCTTAAGGGTCTGCCGAAGTATCTCTCTGCAGAATGGGAAAGCTCCCGGAACTCGTCGGAATCCTTTGAGATCTCAGGAACAGGAGCTGCTTTGGGAGCGGGGGCAGGGCTGTTTGAAAAATCCACACGGGTAATAAACCCGGATGCGTCTATCTCCGTCCGGATGCAGTTGTTCTTTTCCCAGTATCTTAAAGCTCTTATAACGTCATTGTCCGTCTGTTCCAGACAGTCGGCAATGCCGGAAACGGTAAGACTGGTGTTTCCGGCATAAAAGCTCTTTAAGAGAAAAAGATATGTTTTTATGTATTCCCCGTTGGCCTGCCGCATGCAGGTGTCGATAAAATGATCGGGAACGGGGGTGAAGCCTCCGCCGGAGGCTGTAAGTTTTATGTTGCTCATGTTTAATTCCTTTGGAAAATGTGTTGCATATCCTCCCCCGGAGAAACACAGAGTTAATACAGTTGCCTTTGACAGGTGGCTTATTTTTCCGGCAAACGTGACAAAATTTCTTGAAATGCCTAAGGCATTTCTTAAGAAATTTTTTCAGATTTGCGCGAAAAAATAATCCAAGTTGTCAAATGCAACGTATTAATCTGTGTTTGCCGGGGGATGTTTAGAACAGTACAGTCTCGATGAATTACGGAGCCCCTACTGATTTTGTGTCAGCGCGTCGGCGATCATAAAGACATCCTTCGACCCAAGGGTCACCACCACATCCCCGGGCTTACAGTTCTTCCGGAGGTATTCGGTGATCTCCTCAAATGTATCAAAGAAAAGCCCGTCCCCGCCTTTTTCCCTGATCTTGCGGGCTATATCTGCAGAGCTTACCCCGTAGGTGTCAAGTTCCCTGTCGTTATAAACCTCGGCAAGAAGGCTGTGGTCTGCACCGCCGTAAAGGGCATCGGCAAACTCATCAAGGAAATCCCTGGTACGTGAATATGTATGGGGCTGGAAGACTCCCCATACATCGCCTTTTGTCATCAGGCGCACAGCGTCCAGTGTGGCTTTTATCTCATCCGGGTGATGCGCATAATCATCGATGACAGGAACGCCGCCGTTAAACTCACCCTTATACTCAAGACGCCTGTGGGCGCCGGTGGAACGGGAAAGTCCCTTTACCACATCCTCCGGTGTGGCACCTGCCGCCATGCAGGCTGCTATGGCTGCCAGGGAATTGGACACATTGTGCATGCCCGGGATCCCCAGTTTAATGTCACAGATCTTTTCACCCTTTATATAAAGCCCGTAAGACCCCATTCCCTTTTCATCAAAAGTAACATTATCCGCATAATAATCGCTTTTGGCCGGGTCGGTGCCGTATGTGACAAAGGCAGCTCCGGATTCCGGACGGAAATCCTCATAGTCCTTGATATCGGAATTGATAACGAGAGTACCGTCTTCAGGCAGAAGGTCCGCAAACCTTTTAAAGGAATTGCGGATGTCATCAATGTCCTTAAAGAAGTCAAGATGATCCTCTTCAATGTTTAATATGACTGCTATTGTGGGGTAGGAGTATAAAAAGCTGTTGGTGTATTCGCAGGCTTCGGTGACAAATACATCCGACTTTCCGATACGCATATTGTTTCCGAAACTCTCCACAACACCGCCTACGGAAACAGTGGGGTCCATCCCCGCCGCAATGATGATATCAGTGATAATGGAAGTGGTGGTGGTCTTTCCGTGGGTTCCCGAAACATTAATGGATCGCTTGTACAGCTTCATGATCTGACCCAGAAGCACCGCCCGTGTGATTGTGGTGATGTTCCGCCTTCGGGCTTCGGAAAGCTCCGGATCCTCATCGTGAATGGCAGCGGTATAGACCACCAGATCAGTATCCTCCGGTATATTGTCGGGGGACTGGGGATAACCGATACGAACCCCCTTTTCCTCAAGCTCATCCGTGTGTGCATTGTGCACCGCATCGGAGCCTGAAACCTTAAAGCCCCGGGACAGCAGAATGGAAGCCAGACCGCTCATGCTGGAGCCGCCGATGCCGATAAAATGCACGTTTAAAGGGTTATTAAAATCAAGATAATCCACTTTTTTCTCCTCCGTCCCCAAGTATCTATGAAAAACATTATAGCCCAGAATCACATAAAAAAACAATGGAAAATTAGAGGGTAAATACAAAAATACCATGTATGTGCTACAATATATATCAATAAAAATTTTGTGACGGTGAAGGAAATGCGGATCATAGCAGGGCTGGGAAATCCCGGAAAAGAATACGAAGGCACAAGGCACAATGCGGGCTTTATTGCTTTGGATAAGATCGCGGAGGAAAGCGACATAAGCATTGACTCCTTTGAAAGACACGCCCTTACGGGGAAAGGCCGTATAAACGGTGAAAAGGTGCTGTTACTCAAACCTCAGACATATATGAATCTGTCCGGATTGGCTGTACGCGCCACTCTTGATTATTACAAGGAACCGGTTGAAAGCCTTATTGTCATATATGATGACATTTCCCTGGAACCCGGCAGGATAAGGATAAGGCAGAAGGGAAGCGCCGGCGGGCACAACGGCATTAAAAACATAATTGCGGAGCTGGGGACGGATGAGTTTGACCGTATAAAGATAGGCGTGGGTCAGAAGCCGCCCCGTTTCAATCTTGTCGACTGGGTGCTGGGGAGATTTAAGGATGAGGATCTGCCGAAGATAAAAGAGGCGGTGGAAAGGACGGCTGAGGCTGCGGGATTTATGATAAGCGACGGTGCCGAAGCTGCCATGAACAGATACAACGGATAAGGAAGAGTATGAAGGAATATCTGGATATAACGGATGAACTGACGGGTCTGGGAGAAGCAAAAGAGCTGCTGCAAAAAGGACCTGCCGCGGTTGAGGTTCACGGTTGCACAGATTCCCAGAAGTCCCATATACAGGCGATCCTGGGCAACGGATTTAAGCTGAACCTGATAGTCACAGATGATGAAAAAAAGACAGCCTCCATAGAGGGAGACTGTCGGTTTTTCGGTGCAAGGACGTGCATTTATCCGGCTAAGGATATGATCTTTTACAGCGCAGACATCCACGGGAACCAGATAAGCAGGGACAGACTCAGGTGTATTAAGGAAATAAGCGATGTGATAACAGGCCTTTCCCGGGAACCCCTGACGGTCATTACCACTGTAGGTGCCCTTATGGAAAAACTTACGCCTTTGAGCAGATTTACGGATAGGTCTTTTACGGTAAAAAAAGGCGATGAGTTTCCAATGGATGATATCATTTCGGGATTGGTGGAAACAGGATATGAGAGAAAAGCCCTTACGGAAGAGCCCGGGGATTTTTCCGAAAGAGGCGGGATCATAGATATTTTCCCCACAGGGGCGGATGATCCCGTGCGAATAGAGATGTGGGGAGATGATATCGACTCGATAAGGTGCTTTGATCCGGACTCCCAAAGAAGCAGGGAAGAGCTTGAGTCGGTGATGATATTCCCTGCAACGGAAAGCCTTTTTTCAGAAGAAGAGACGGATAAAGGTTTTAAGAAAATAAACAGGGATTTTGAGGCGCGTCTTAAGGAACTTGAAGAAGACAGGGAATCGGGAAACCGCCTGCGGAAAACCCTTCACGACCTGGAAACAGGGGGCAGGGACAAGGGCTTTTTATACTTTGAAAAAGACACGGCAAACCTTACGGATTATTTTCCCGAAGACATTTCCCTTATTTCCTTTTATGAGACGAAGATGCTTAAAGCCAAAGCCGGAGAGATAAAGGATGAGTATGATCACAGCGCGGAATTCCGTTATGCAAAGGGATACATACTTCCCGGGCAGAAGGAAATGCTGGAAAGCCCGGAAAAGATCTTTAAAAAAGCAAAGGCAAAAAGGTTTGCGGGTATTAATAATTTCGGGATAACCGACAGAGCAGTAAAAGCTGACATCAGCATAAATGCCGGAGCAAAGGGAATCAACGCTTACAACAATTCTTTTGCCGAGCTTGTTTCGGATATAAAAAGATTTAAGAAAGAGGGCTACAGAACGGTTGCCGTAACAGGCTCGCTTTCCAGGCGGAACAGGATGGCGGAGGAACTGGAGGCGGAAGGGATCAGCTGCTTTTTCGGTGATGAAGTGACAGGGAAAACTCCTGCCGGCAGCGTAATGGTTGTTGCGGGGAGCATAAGCCACGGCTTTATCTACCCGGAGGTTAAGTTTGCCCTGATCACGGAAAATGATATCTTCACGGCAGGGGGCAGAAAGAAAAAAAGAGAAAAGACCGGGAAACGAAGAACAGAAGAGCTTGCTCTTACCCCCGGGGATTTTGTTGTCCATGAAAGATACGGCATAGGCATTTACAGGGGTATAGAAAAAAAGACCATTGAAGGGATCGAAAAGGATTACATAAAGATAGAGTACGCCGGAAAAAGCGCTCTGTTTATCGTGGCCACCCAGACCGACGTGCTGCAAAGGTATGCCTGCGCCGATACGGACAAGCCTCCGAAGGTAAATAAACTGGGGTCTCCCTCCTGGAGCAATGCCAAGACTAAGGCAAGGGAAGGCGCGGAAAGGACAGCAAGGGATCTGGTGCGGCTTTACGCTGCAAGGATGAGCGCAAAGGGATTTGCATTTTCTCCCGACACACCATGGCAGACCGAGTTTGAGGAAAGCTTTCCCTATGAGGAGACCACGGACCAGCTGGACGCCATAAGAGACGTGAAACGGGACATGGAAAGCAGCAGGATCATGGAGAGGCTTATATGCGGAGACGTGGGCTTCGGTAAAACAGAGGTGGCTTTGAGGGCTGCTTTTAAAGCCGTACAGGACGGAAAGCAGGTGGCCTTTCTTACCCCTACCACCATACTTGCGGGACAGCATTTCGACACTTTTACCGAAAGGCTTCGGACATTTCCTGTAACAGTAGGACTGATGTCGGGACTGCAAAGCACCGGGGAAAACAGGAAATGCGCCGCCTCCCTTGCGAAAGGTCTTACGGACATAGTCATAGGCACACATCGCATTCTCTCAAAGGATGTGAGCTTTAAAGATCTGGGACTTCTTATAATAGACGAGGAACAGCGCTTCGGTGTAAATCACAAGGAAAAGATAAAGAAGCTGAAAGAAAATGTGGATGTGCTGGCATTAAGCGCGACCCCCATTCCCCGGACGCTGAACATGAGCCTGGCAGGCATCAGGGACATGAGTACCCTGGAGGAGCCGCCGTCAGACAGGATGCCGGTCCAGACTTTTGTGTCCGAAAAAGAGGACTCTATTATAAGAGAGGCCATTACAAGAGAAATAAAAAGAGGCGGTCAGGTTTACTTTGTTTCAAACCGTATTAACAATATCGAAGAGGTCCGGGCGGGGCTTGAAGAACTGGTTCCGGATGCGGCCTTTGCCATACTCCACGGCCGTATGGACAAAAAGGACATGGAAAGGATCATGATCGAGTTCATTAACGGTGAGACCGATGTGCTTATTTCCACCACCATTATCGAGACAGGTCTTGACATCCCTAATGTAAATACAATTATCATCGACAACGCCGACAGATTCGGTCTCTCCCAGCTTTATCAGCTGAGAGGAAGAGTGGGGCGTTCCACAAGAAGGGCCTATGCATTTCTTCTGTACACAAGGGACAAGGTGATCACGGAGGTGGCAAACAAAAGACTGTCTGCCATAAGGGATCTAACGGAACTTGGTTCGGGCTACAGGCTTGCCATGAAAGATCTTGAGATAAGAGGCGCCGGCAATCTTCTGGGCAAGACCCAGCACGGTCACATGGAGGCCGTGGGTTTTGACATGTATACAAGGATGTTAAACGAAGAGGTTTCCAAGCTTAAGGGCATACCGCTGCCGGAAGTTTTTGAGACGGAAATTGATCTGAACACGGACGCCTTTTTGCCGGACAGCTATATAAACAGGGAATCCCAGAAGCTGGAATTTTACAAACGCATTTCGGCTGTCACAAGCAGGGAGGATATGGATGAGATCGCCGATGAGCTTCGTGACAGGTTCGGGGAGATTCCCGAAAGCGCCGTCAACCTTCTTAATATCGCCCTGGTAAAGGCATATGCCCATGACGGTGATATTACTGAGGTTAAGAGCAGCAGTTGCGCCGGCAAAAACGTGATAAAGCTGGTGTTTAAAGAGATTGCGGATCAGGGAAAACTGCAGCGCGCAAGAAAGCTGGCTGAGGAAAACAGGAATGAGTTCATTTATTCAGACACCGGTAAAGAAAAGATCCTTTTGTGGAACGGTGGAGAAAATCAGCTTGAAAGGCTGGCGGAACTGTTAAAAAACCTTGAAATGCCTGAATAATGGTGGTATAATCGTTCCGTAAATTGTGTTTATAAATTTTTTATAAAAATTAAGAGGACATATATACGATGGAAAAGTATATTGTAAAGGGAGGAAATCCGCTTAAGGGAAGGGTTCCTATAAGCGGAGCAAAGAATGCGGCTTTAGGCATACTTGCGGCTGCCGTTATGACGGATGAGCCGGTTACTATAGAGAATGTACCTCTGGTCAGGGATACGGACGTTATCATACAGGCGGTTAAAAGCGTAGGCGCCGGAGTTACATTTAAAGAAAAGAACGTTTTGGAGATAGACGGAAGCACTATTACAAGCATTGATATCCAGTATGATCAGGTAAAAAGAATCAGAGCCTCTTATTATCTTATAGGAGCTCTGCTGGGTAAGTACAAGGAAGCAAAGGTTGCGCTTCCCGGCGGCTGTGATATCGGAAGCCGTCCCATAGATATGCACATCAAGGGATTTACCGCTTTGGGAGCGGATGTGGATATCATGCCGGGCGGAATCGTGTGGGCAAGAGCAAAGAAGCTCACCGGAGCGCATATTTACTTTGATATGGTATCTGTAGGAGCCACCATAAACCTTATGATGGCGGCCTGCATGGCAGAGGGTGAGACCATCCTCGAGAATGCTGCCAAGGAGCCCCACATAGTTGACGTGGCAAATTTCCTGAATGCCATGGGCGCAAAGATAAAGGGCGCGGGTACCGATGTTATCCGTATCAAGGGGGTTAATAAGCTGCATGCGGTTACATATCCCATTATCCCCGACCAGATAGAGGCCGGGACCTTCATGGTGGCGGCAGCCATTACAGGAGGAGACGTTACCGTTTGCGATGTGATACCAAAGCACCTGGAGTCCATTTCCGCAAAGCTGGTGGAGATGGGATGCGAGGTGGAAGAGGGAGATGACAGTGTCAGGGTCATTTCAAAAGGCAGGCTTCAGTCCACCAACATTAAGACGTTGCCTTACCCCGGATTCCCCACGGATATGCAGCCCCAGTTTGCGGCGGCTCTTGCGGTTGCAGAGGGCATGAGCATAGTTACCGAGGGAGTATTCGATAACAGATTCAGATATGTTGACGAGATGTTCAGGATGGGAGCCAAAGGCAATCTCGAGGGAAACACCTTCTATATAAAGGGGGTTGAAAAGCTTATGGGAGCCGAGCTTTGTGCCCCGGATCTCAGGGCAGGAGCCGCTCTTGTGCTTGCAGCCCTTGCTGCCGAAGGCTTTTCCGAGATAGAGGATATCCACCTGATACAGAGAGGATATGAGGACTTCGACGGTAAGATCAGGAGCCTGGGAGGCCATATCCAAATAATAACTAATGAGCATGACGCTCAGAAATTCAAATTAAAGGTAGGATAACAGATCCGCCCGGCCGATTAAGATGCGTCTTAATCGGCTTTTATTTTTACAGAGGGATTATATGAAGTTAAGGACCAAACTTAAGGTGGCATTTATAATAATGGCGGCGCTGCCCATCATACTGGGTGCCATTGCCATTTATATAGTCATCAACCGGCAGTTAAATCAGATCAAGATCACCTACGGTATCGAAGGGGATTATAAGTTTTCGGACCTTTATTCTTCAGGCGCGATCTTAAGTTCCATGACGGACAGCGTGTATGACGAGCTCCAGAGCATGGCCGTTACCGATCCCGCCAGGCTGACGGACTCCGGTTTTATCGAGGATCTGAGCGGACAGTTAAACACCAAGCTTTCATCTTTGGTCGTGATGGAGGGAAATAATATCACCTATTCATCCTCACCCCTTGACAGAAAACAGCTGAGGGAACTTCTTCCGGACCCTGAGCTTGCGGGAAACCTGGGAAGTACCGGGCTTTATAAAGGGGGAGAATTCAAGACTCTGGTCAAAGCGGTGAATTTTACAAATGCCAAAGGCCAGAGCAGCGCGGTATATATCCTTACCCCTATGAACCAGATAATACCCCAACTCAGAAACCTGATGATAGAGGCATTTATCATCATTATCGAGGTAATGGCATTTACCAGTTTTATCCTTTATTTCTGGATAAACCGTTCTGTCATAAAGCCCATAGACAGGCTGAGGCTCGGTACCCAGAACATAAAGAACGGAAATCTTGATTTTGAGATAAAGTCCGTAAATAACGATGAGTTCGGAGACCTTTACAAAGACTTTGAAGAAATGAGGATGCGTCTGAACAGATCCGCCTTGGAAAAAGAAAAGTCCGATATAGAGGAAAAGGAGCTTATACGAAATATTTCCCATGATCTTAAGACACCTCTTACTGCAGTAAAGGGTTATGTGGAGGGCTTAAGGGACGGCATTGCCGACACGCCGGAAAAGCAGAAGAAATACATTATCACCATTTCCAATAAGGTTGAGGATATGGACAGGCTTATCGATGAGCTGACACTTTTCTCAAGACTGGATACCAACAGGATCCCTTATGAAATGGTCAAGATAAATGTCAAGGACTATTTTGATGACTGCGTGGAAGAGTTGGACATGGATCTGGGGGCCCAGGACATCACCCTTAAATATGCATTCTACGGTGACGAGTCCATGGAGATAAAGGCGGATCCCAATCAGCTGAAAAGAGTTATCAGCAACATCGTCAGCAATTCCGTGAAGTACAAAAGTCCCGACAGACCATGCGTTATCGAGATATCGGTTTTTGATGAAGGCGATTATATACATGTGGAGCTTACGGACAACGGCAAGGGCATAAACATGAAGGATATCCCCAGGGTATTTGACAGATTTTACCGCTCCGACGAGTCGCGCACCAGTCCCCAGTCAGGCAGCGGCATAGGTCTTGCCATAGTTAAGAAGATCATAGAAGACCATAAAGGAAGGATCTGGGTGGATTCCGTTGAAGGAGAGGGTACGACTTTTCATATAAATCTGTTAAGATATAAAGAAGGAATGCAATTGTCACTTCCTGACAATCAGATAAAGAGCAGGAAGAAAAAGAAGAAAGAGCAGAAAGAACAAAAAGAACAAAAGGAACAAAAAGGAGGCACAAATGAGTAAAGTACTTATAGTTGAAGATGAAGAAGCCATTGCCGAGATAGAAAGTGATTACCTGGAGCTTTCGGGATTTGATGTCACCATCAAGTCTGACGGAAACTCAGGGCTGGAGGCAGCTTTGAATGAGGATTTTGACATCATCATACTTGACATCATGCTTCCCGGGAAAGACGGATTTGAGATATGCAAGGAAGTAAGAGCCGAAAAGAAT
The DNA here is from genome assembly GCA_902764045.1 of uncultured Lachnospiraceae bacterium. Classification (GTDB taxonomy): domain Bacteria; phylum Bacillota; class Clostridia; order Lachnospirales; family Lachnospiraceae; genus UBA4285. Next base: position 14,425 of record CACWUI010000002.1, on the reverse strand, counting down.
GTTCCTATAATCATGGTGTCTGCGAAGAAAGAAGACATAGACAAGATCAGGGGTCTGGGGGTAGGCGCCGATGACTATATGACAAAGCCCTTCTCCCCCAGCGAACTTGTGGCAAGGGTAAAAGCTCATCTTGCCCGCTATGAAAGACTCATCACTGATAATAAGCCGGAAAATGAGATCATCGAGATCAGAGGGATCAAGATCGATAAGACTGCAAGAAGGGTCTTTGTGGATGGCGAGGAGAAATCCTTTACCACAAAGGAGTTTGATCTGCTGGCATTTCTTGCGGAGCATCCCAATCATGTATATACGAAAGAAGAACTGTTCCGTGAGATATGGGATATGGATTCCGTGGGAGACATCGCCACGGTAACCGTGCATATCAAAAAGATACGGGAGAAGATAGAAGCGGATACCGCAAAGCCCCAGTACATAGAGACCATCTGGGGAGTCGGGTACCGTTTTAAAGGATGATAAAAAAACTGTCCGCAGAGGCGGGCAGTTTTTTATATAACCGGAAACGCTGCAGCGGCCGGTGCATACCGCAGAAAGAGAAGGAGAAGATAAGTCTCAAGGTGTTTTCAGGGCGGCGATCTCACTTACCGCCGCCCTTATATCCGCCTCACCTACGATCCCCGTTACGAGGCAGGCGCATCCGGCGCCGTGGGAGAATACCTCTGATACGTTATGTTTTTTTATACCGCCGATGGCGACAAACGGGATTGAAATGTTTGCGACCACCCAGTCAAGGTAGGAGATACCTACGGGGGCACAGACATTTTTTTTGGTATGGGTTTCATAAACGGGACCCACTCCGATATAGTCCGCTCCTCTCTTTACCGCATCAAGTGCCTGATCCGGGGAGTGGGTGGAAAGACCGATGATAAAATCATCGCCTGTAATATTGCGCACGGCTTCAATGGGCATATCATCCTGACCGATGTGCACCCCGTCTGCTCCGACGGCAAGGGCCAGATCGGTAAAGTCGTCTATCAGAAATAAAGCGCCCGCATCGGCGGTCATTTCGCGAAGCTTTACGCACTGGCGGTACATTTCAAGACCGCTTTTTTCTTTTTCCCGGTACTGGATAACTTTTACGCCTGCCTCAAGCATATCAGCCACATCGGAAATATTGTCACGGCTGTGGGATAAGTCCTCGGCAGTCATGCCGTATACGGGAAAACTGTATAATAATTCTTTTACGGATCTCATGTTTGTCATCCTCCTGTCTTTACAGATTATACCTTAAAAGAGTAAATTTCGCCCATTGACTTTATATTTTGTTTCATGATAAAATGTCCCACTGTGATAATCTTTAAATTTCCCTGCCCACGGCAGAGGATTATCCTTGTTTTTCCTGACTTTACGGGAAAGACCACTAAGACCAAAAGGAGGTGTAAAGACAAATGAACAATTACGAATTAACATTAATAGTCAGTGCGAGCGTTGATGATGAGGCGAGAAATGCATGCTTAGAGCAGGTGAAGGGCCTCATTGAGAAGAACGGCGGCAGCGTTACGGATCCGGGAACCCCGGAGAAGAAGAGACTTGCTTATGACATTCAGAAGATGAACGAGGGCTGGTACTGTTTTATTAAATTCCAGGCAGGACCCGAGGCTCCCGCAGGGATCGAAAAACAGCTTCGTATTACAAACAATGTACTCCGTTTTCTCATTGTTAGAGAAGGGGAATGATCAACAACACTTTCACTGCTGACGCTATAAGGAGAAAGACTATGAACAATGTAGTATTAATGGGCCGGCTTACACGCGACCCCATTCAGCGTATGGCCAATACAGCCAACGGTGAACTTGAGATCGCAAGATTTACTCTTGCGGTGGACAGAAGACGCAGAGCAGGCGGAGACAGTGGAGAACAGACGGCTGATTTTATCAGCTGCACAGCCTTCGGAAAGCAGGCTGAATTTGTTAACAAGTATTTACATCAGGGTACTAAAGTTTGTCTCAGCGGACGTATTCAGACAGGCAGTTATACCAATAAGGACGGTCAGACGGTATATACCACGGATGTTATCGCGGAAAATATCGAGTTTGCCGAAAGTAAAGCTGCAGCGGCGGGAGGACAGGCGCCTGTCTACAATTCTCCCCGGGTTGATGTGGCGGGAGCTGTGTCTGATGCTCCGGAGAGCCAGGACTTTATGAATATCCCTGACAGTGTGGATGATGAAGGACTTCCATTCAAATAATTCAGGAGGATTATTATGTCAGAAGAAGAAAATATCGTAGAAGAAGCTGTTACCGAAACTCAGGGTGCAGCTGAAAATGAAAATGCTTCCTCAGGAACTTCAGGTTCAGAGGAGTCACAGGACAGAGGAGATTCCAGGGTAAGAAGAAGACCCATCAGAAGAAGAAGAAAGGTTTGCGCTTTTTGCGAGGACGAGACAAAGCCTATCGACTTCAAAGATGTGAACACTCTTAAGAAGTATGTTTCCGAGAGAGGAAAGATCTTACCCAGAAGGATCACCGGAAACTGCGCAAAGCATCAGAGAGCCGTTACCCTTGCGGTAAAGCGTGCAAGACACGTGGCTCTTATGCCTTATACGGTAGAGTAATCTTAAATCTATAGTATTATGAGATATGCGACCCCGAAGGAACTGATCCTTCGGGGTTCTTTTTCCCCACTCAAATGTGATATAATATATTGCACGATTTTTTCAGTGGGAGGCAGTTTATGTCCCGGAAAAACATAAATGACGAAGACTACAAGCTTACGGGAAGCCTGGGCAGGGCCGTTTACTGGTCCGTTGCCGCCGAGGTTATTTTTTCCGCGCTTGTGGTTTTGTTTTTTGTGTTCAGGAATGAATTCTGGTGGATACTGCTTATAGGTTTCGGTATCTACACCGGGATCTTTATCTACATTATCACTGCGGTAAAAAGAAACATGTTAAATGACATGCTGAAATTTTCCGCCAGATATTCCCAGGTACAGAACAAGCTTCTTAAAGAACTGAACATCCCTTACTGCATCCTGGACCAGAAGGGCAAGGTCCTCTGGTTAAACAGGGCCATGGCGGAGATCGCGGATGTTGATTTTAATTTCAATAAAAATATAGCCACGATCTTAAAGGAGATAACACCCAATGTTTTCCCCAAGGCAAACGAGCTGGCGGAGATTGAAGTAAAACATGAGGATAAGATCTACAGAGCGGAGATCGAAAACGTATCCAAGATCGGAAACAACTTCATCACCATTTATCTTTATGATATTACCGAGGTTACAAAGGTTGAGCAAAAATTAAAGGACAACAGTTTTGCCGCTGCGGTCATTGATATAGACAACTACGAGGACGTGGTGGAAAGCACCGACGATCTTTCCCAGTCCGTTGTTTCGGGAATAATTGAGAAAAAGATCTACGACTATTTTGCCGGCAGCGGTTCCTTTGTAAGAAGACTGGAAAAGGACAGATTTATCGCTATTTTCAGGAATGTTGATCTTATCGGATTTATGAAGGATAAGTTCAGCATCTTAGAGGATGTGAAATCTGTTGAGCTTAAAAACGATATGACACTTACCCTGAGCATAGGTGTGGGCACCGGCTTTGAGAATTATGAAAAATGTTATGAGGTTGCAAAGGACGCTCTGGAGATTGCCCTGGGACGCGGCGGTGACCAGGCGGTTGTAAAGGACGATGAGAAACAGTATTACTTCGGAGGCAAGAGCCAGCAGGGTGAGACCAACACCAGGGTTAAGGTCAGGGTTAAGGCCCATGCCCTTCGCAAGATCCTTGAGAGCAAGGAACGTGTGATAATAATGGGACACAAATTTCCGGACATGGACGCTTTTGGAGCTGCCGTAGGGCTTTACTGCTTTGCAGATGAACTGGGGACCAAGACCCATATAGTAGTAAATGATCTGTCTGCCGGCATAGAGCCTTTTTACGAAAGACTTAAGGGCAGGGAGGAATATAAGGAGGATATGTTTATTGACTCCGAAACAGCCATTGAACTCGCTGATTCCTCCACGGTGGTCATAGTGGTCGACGTAAACAGACCGGAAATGACGGATTGCCCCGAAATACTGGAAACGGCGGGATCAAAGATAGTCTTTGACCATCACCGCACCGGGGACAATCCCATAAAGGGAGTGGTGCTTTCCCATGTGGATACATTTGCATCGTCGTCCTCCGAGATAATTACCGAGCTGATGCAGTTTTCAAACCTGGATATCAAACTGAAAGGTACCGAGGCGGATGCACTTTATGCGGGTATAGTTATCGACACCGACAATTTCAATACAAAAGCGGGACCCAGGACCTTTGAAGCAGCTGCATACCTGAGAAGAAACGGCGCAGATGTCAGCCGTGTAAGAAAACTGTTACGATCTGACATGAGTGAGTACCGCTCCATTGCAAAGGCGGTTCACAATGCGGAAGTTTATAAAGGTGAATACGCCCTGTCGGTCTTTGAATGTGATGAAAAGGAAAACTCCACCGTGGGCTGTGCCAAGGCGGCAAACGTGCTGCTTGATATATCCGGGATAAAGGCATCCTTTGTGGTTACGGAACGTGAAAGTAAGGTTTATGTTTCCGCCAGATCCATTGACGAGGTAAATGTGCAGCTTGTAATGGAAAGGCTGGGAGGCGGCGGACACCTGGGCACGGCCGGTGCCCAGCTTGAAGGCTGCACCACGGAAGAAGCCATTGAAAAGATAAAAGAAACATTAGACGAGATGATAAAGGAAGGAGAGATCTGACATGAAGATAATACTGCTTGAGGATGTAAAGTCACTTGGGAAAAAAGGCGAGGTTGTGGATGTAAGCGACGGTTATGCCAGAAATTTTATCCTTCCCAAGAAAATAGGTAAGGAAGCAACCGCCGGCAATCTTTCCGAACTTAAGGACGCAAAGGCAAAGGAAGGAAGGATAGCGGCGGAAGAACTGGCTGATGCAAAGAAAGAGGCATTAAAGATATCAGAGACAAATATAACCATTCCTGTGAAGGTGGGAGCAGAAGGCAAGCTTTTCGGTGCCGTTTCCTCCAAGGAGATCGCCGAGGAATTAAAAAAACAGGCGGGGATCACAGTGGATAAGAAAAAGATCAAACTGGATGACACCATAAAAAAAGTGGGCATGTATGATGTGCCCATAAAGCTGCACAAGGAAGTCCTTGCAACTTTGAAGGTAAGCGTAGAGGAAGCGTAAATGGAAGAAAAGATCATTACAAGGGTGATGCCAAACAGCCTGGAGGCTGAGCAGTCTCTTATAGGCGCATTGTTTATCGACTCCAGGGTCCTGACTGAGGTTCAGGCCCTTATAACGCCCCATGATTTTTTTCATAAGAGCTACAGAACCGTTTATGAGGCTATGCTCGATCTGAGTAATTCGGGTAAAGAGCTTGATATTATCACGGTGCAGGATGCTCTGAAGATGAAAGGGGCTCCAGAGGAAATAAGCTCCGTGGATTTTCTGGGGGATCTGGCAAGAGCGGTCCCTACTGCGGCAAATGCTCCCCAGTACGCCCGGATCATAAAAGAGAAGTCAATGCTTCGAGGCATAATCGATGTAAACGAAAGAATAGCCGAGGAGTGCTACGCAGGGAACAGATCCACGGAGGAGATACTTGAAGATACGGAAAAAAGTATCTTTAATCTTATCCAGACCAAAGGACCTAAGGACGGCATTTTCTTAAAAGAAGCATTAAGCGAATCCATAGGAAAGATCAGCGAGATTTATGCAAACAAAGGCTCTATTTCCGGGATACCCACGGGGTATGCGGACATTGACTCATGTCTCTTGGGCTTCCAGCCCTCTGACCTTATACTTATCGCGGCAAGACCATCCATGGGAAAGACCGCATTTGTGCTTAATATCGCCCAGCATGTGACCATGAAAAAAGGCATCACCACGGCTTTCTTCAGTTTGGAGATGTCTGCAAGACAGCTGGCGGACAGGCTTCTTTCCATTGAATCGGGAGTCGATTCAGATAAAATGAGAAAGGGTAATCTGAACGTAAACGACTGGGAAAGGATCGTGGACAGCACGGACGCCCTTGCCAAGGCAAATCTTATCATAGACGTATCTCCGGAAATGAGCGTCTCCCAGATAAGATCCCGGTGCAGGAAATACAAGGCGGAGAACAATCTGGGCCTTATCATAATAGATTACCTGCAGCTTATCATGCCGGATAAGGCATCGCCCTCAAAGCAGCAGGAGGTGGCGGATATCTCAAGGGGATTAAAAGCCCTTGCAAGAGAGATGGACGTTCCCGTGGTGGCCCTCTCCCAGCTTTCTCGTGCCCCGGATATCAGACAGGAACACAGACCCGTGCTCTCCGACCTTAGAGAATCCGGAGCCATCGAGCAGGATGCTGACGTGGTCATGTTTATCTACAGGGACGAAAAGTATAATGCGGATACGGAGGAAAAAGGTATCGCTGAGATAAGCATTGCCAAGCACAGAAACGGTCCCCTGAAGACCGTGAAGCTGGCATGGATCCCTGAGCAGACAAAGTTTGCAAATCTGGATCTGAGGAAGTATTAAGGAACAAAAAGCCTGCCACGGTATCCTAAATTTTCAGGAGTGTAATAATGCGTATGAAAATGTTTGTGTACAGTCTTCGTGAATACGACGAAAGACAGTTTTTTGATACTATATGCGGAGAACTGGGAATAGAATATGACTCTGTGCCCGAGGTCCCCACACCCGACAATATCAGCCTTGCGAAAGGATATGATGTGATAAATATCATTACCTGCCCCATTGATGAGGAGCGGATAGTGAAGCTTAAGGAAGCAGGGGTGCGGCTCATTATGAGCAGGACCGTGGGCACGGATCACATTAATAAAGAAGCGGCTGCAAGATATGGTATTCCCGTTATGGGCATAAGCTACAGCCCCTGCGCCGTGGCGGATTATGCCATAATGCTCATGCTTATGGGGTGCAGGAAATTAAAATATGTCCAGCTTCGCACCATAGGCCGGGACTACGGTCTTTACGGGAGACTCGGAAGGGAACTTCGGGACTGTACCGTGGGGCTTTACGGCGGCGGTGATATAGGAAAGACCGTGGCAAGACAGCTTTCGGGTTTCGGATGCAGGATACTTATCTGTGACAGGCATCCCGATCCGGAGATAGCCGGAATCGCGGAATATGTGGATCCTGACCGGCTTCTTTCCGAAAGTGACATTTTATCCCTTCATCTGTCCGGGACTCAGGAAAACTACCATATAATAGGTGCCGATGAGTTTGCCTGCATGAAGGACGGAGTAATGCTGATAAATACCGCAAGAGGTCTGCTTATTGATACAAAGGCCATGATCGATGCCATAGAGAGCGGTAAGATAGGCTTCGCAGGGCTTGATGTAATAGAAAATGAAAAGGGTATGTATTATTTTGATCATGAGGATCGGATACTTACCAATAAGGATTTCAGTATTTTAAACGGTTATCCCAATGTGATAGTACTTCCCCACATGGCATTCTACACGGAGCCTGCAGTCCGGGATATGGTGGTAAATTCCACCGTGGCGGCAAAGGGATTTTTTGACGATAAGGAGCAAGCAAATGATTAAATTTGACAAAACCTGTGTTATGAATTTTGAAAATGCCATGAGAGGAGCCAGAAACCCGCTTAACAGCTGGGCGCGCTCAGACAGCCGTACTGAAAACGGTGAATTTATCTTCGGAGAAAATGACCTGGACCTGGCAAGACGGCTTGCGGCATCAGGCAGCGATCATCGCAAGTTTGTAAGACAGATATTTGTTTCCGTGGATATTACCGCGCCCATTTACTGGTGGAAAGAGTTTGATACCTATAAGGTAGGAACAGTGGCCAATTCCACAAGCACCATGCACAAGATCCATTCCAAACCCTTTGAACTGGATGATTTCAGCCACGACCACCTGACGGCAGAGGCTCTTGAGATGCTTGAAAACACGGTGGCAGGACTTGAAAAGATAAGACAGAAATATGTGGAGACGAAAGATAAGGTTCTCTGGTATTCCATGATCCAGCTTCTGCCCGAGGGGTATCACCAGATGCGCACCTGCTCCATGAATTATGAGAATCTTATCGGAATGTATAATTCCAGGAAGGCGCACAAGCTGGATGAGTGGCATGTGTTTTGTGACTGGGTGCTGGGACTGCCTTACTTCAAAGATATTTTCTCAATTGAATGAACGGACTTTCACGACTGTAAATAAACACCCGAAATAAATGCTTTTTGGCAACCCGATTCGCGTCACTTGATCACGTTTATAAAAAATAACAATTCAGCGAAAAAAGGGGGTCAAAAAGCATTTATTTACGAGTGTGAAAAAGTTATTAAAGGAGATATATAATGAGACTGGATAAGTTTCTTAAAGTTTCAAGACTTATAAAAAGAAGGACAATAGCCAACGAGGCCTGCGATGCGGGAAGGGTAAAACTTAATGATAAAGTAGCCAGAGCTTCTGCCGATGTGAAAGCGGGGGATATTATCGAGATATCATTTGGAAACAAAACCGTGAAAGCCCGGATAAAGGCTGTAAAAGAGACCATTCACAAAGAAGATGCGGCAGAGATGGTGGAATATTTGTGAGTGTTAGTGACGGCATGCTTCCACAGCATTACTTTCGGCGACATTAAGCTTTGCGTAAGCAAAGGTTAGGAGCCGAAAGTAATGGCTGTGGAATGGAAATTTTATTTTGCAGAATCTCAAAAAAGGCTTGAAAATGCCATTTCCGGGTGTTATATTTACTGTGTATATTTATGAACAAAGCTCTTAAAGAGGCTTAAGGAATGCGTTTAGAGACACGAAATCAAAAGAGAAAAAGAATAAGAAACGCCAAGATACGCGCGATTACCGCTCTGGTTGCTACCGTGGGAGTGATCGCGGTTTTTGTGATCATCCTGATATCCAGCAGGATAAAACTTGCGGAAAAAAGTAAAGAATACAATAATACCCTGACAGCCCTGGAGCAGGAGATGGAGGTTCAGAGACAAAGGACCGAGAAGTTGCAGGAAAGAAAAGAATATACCCAGAGCAGAGAGTATATTGAGGAAGTAGCCAAGAACAAGCTTGGACTTATTTATCCGGATGAGATCATTTTCCGGGCGGAGGAGTAAGTCTTGAAAAAGACGGATATTAAAGAACGTGTGGCTGCATTCATGCATGAGCATGATATGTATGGCCAAAAAAGCAATATCATCATAGGTTTATCAGGAGGGGCAGACTCGGTTTGCCTTCTTTTTGTTTTAAAGGAATTGCAAAAAGAAGCGCCGGGATCTACCTCTCTTTATTTGCATGCGGTACATGTGAATCACATGATAAGGGGAACGGAGGCCGAAAGAGACGAGACATTTGTCCGCGCCCTGTGTAAAGAACTGGGAGTTGACCTTACGGTGGAAAAAAGGGATGTTCCCGGGACAGCCGGAAAAACCGGAGAAAGCCTTGAGACCGCAGGACGCAGGCTGAGGTATGAGATATTTAATGAAAAAATAAAAGACCTTGGCGGCGGCATGATCGCCACCGCCCACCATAAAAACGATTCGGCCGAAACGGTCATTTTTAACATGGCAAGAGGCACGGGGCTGGGAGGGGTCGCAGGCATAGCCCCTAAAAGGGGCAATCTGATACGTCCTCTTATGTGCCTTACGAGAGGTGAGATCGAGGACTTTATTAAAGAAAATAACCTGGATCATGTTACGGACAGCACCAACAGCGACACCGGATACACCAGAAATTTTATAAGACATAAGGTGATCGCTCCCATTGAGGAAAACATAAATAAAAATTTTACGGAGCATATCTGCAGGCTTTCGGAAACTGCCCGTAAATACAAGTCTTATGTGGACATGCAGGCGGAAGATTTTATAAAAGATGCGGTTAGGGACGAGACCGGAAAGGCCATGGCCTTTTTGCAAAAAGACCTGGCAGGGCTGCCGGATATTCTTCTTGAGACCGTTATCATGAAAGCTTATGAGAAAATATCCGGGGATGCCGTCGACATCAGTTCAGAGAGGATAATCGCGGCTTCCCGGGCAATAAAGAGCAGTCACGGCAGGGGCAGACTGATAGAACTGCCCCGGGGAGTGTCTGTAAGCATATCCTCTGGGAAAGTGGGATTTTTCGTAAAAGATGAGACCGGGTTACAGACGGATGAGCCCGAAGTGTTGTATTTTGCAGATGAAGACTTAAGATCGGAACTTGATGCAGGAGGCCGGGCAGAGTTTCATTACGGCAGATATGAGATTAACATGGAGCTTACGGATAATTTTATTAAAAACGCAAACTCTGACTATACGAAATTTTTTAATTATGATAAAATTACTTCTAATGTCTGCTTTAGAAGAAGACTTCCGGGAGATGTTATCGTCATTGACTCCTCGGGTTCCGAAAAGAAGCTTAAAAAAGAATTTATCGACCGGAAGATACCGGAAAGGCTTCGGGACAAATGCCTGATCATGGCGGACGGGCACCGCTGTCTGTGGGCAGTGGGAGTCAGGCAGTCATCAGAGTCTTTTGCAGATAAGGACAGTACGGTGCTTAAGATCACCGTAAAAGAAACGGAGACAGATATTTTATGAACAACAAAAAAAGAGGCTCGGGGGGGATAATCATCTACTCCATTATTTTGGCGGGTCTTTTTCTTGCCTTTGTAATAGGCAGATCCAACGTGCGCCCGCCGGATGACTACACCTATACACAGTTCCAGGCGGATGTGGAAGCCGGCAATATAAAGGATGTGGATGTAAACCAGAACCAGGAGGTTCCCACCGGTGTACTGAAGATCGAGTTAAAGGACGGTACCAAGCATGAGCAGCTGTATGTGTCCGATGTAAACGATGTCGAAAAGTACCTTCTTGAAAAAAAGATCGATTACGAGCTAAAGGATGTAAAGCGGGAAAGCGCATGGCTTACCACTATAGTTCCCACCATCATCATGATCGGCGCCATTATAGTGATGTTTTTATTTATCACAAGAACCACCGGCGGCGGCAGGATGGCAAGCTTCGGTAAAAGCAAAGCCAGGATGAACGAAGGCGGCAAAAAGGTTACTTTTAAAGACGTGGCGGGAGTTGACGAGGAGAAGGAAGAACTTGAAGAGATCGTTGATTTCCTGAAGGAACCATCCAAATATACCAGACTGGGCGCAAGGATACCCAAGGGTGTTATCCTTACGGGTCCTCCCGGAACGGGTAAGACCCTTCTTGCAAAGGCAGTGGCAGGTGAGGCGGGAGTTCCTTTCTACAGCATTTCCGGTTCTGATTTCGTGGAGATGTTTGTTGGTGTGGGTGCTTCCCGTGTAAGAGACATGTTCTCCGAAGCCAAGAAGAATGCGCCATGTATCGTGTTTATCGATGAGATCGACGCCGTTGCCAGACAGCGAGGCTCGGGTCTCGGTGGCGGTCACGACGAAAGAGAGCAGACCTTAAACCAGATGCTTGTGGAGATGGACGGCTTTGATGTAAATGCCGGGATCATCGTCATGGCAGCCACCAATAGGATAGACATACTTGATCCGGCGATACTGCGTCCCGGAAGATTTGACCGTAAGATCATGGTGGGAGCGCCTGACGTCAAAGGACGACTTGCCATACTTAAAGTGCATGCCGCTCACAAGCCCATGGCGGATGACGTGGATCTTGAATCCCTTGCCAAGACCACTTCGGGCTTTACGGGAGCGGATCTGGAAAATGTGCTGAATGAAGCGGCCATAAATGCCGCCACCAGGAAGCATGATTTCATTACAAACGATGACGTGAAGGATGCCTTCATAAAAGAGGGTATAGGTAAGGAAAAGAAGAGCCGTGTCATCTCCGAAAAGGAGAGAAGGATCACGGCTTACCACGAATCGGGACATGCGATCCTTTTCCATATCCTGCCTGATGTGGGACCCGTTCACACCATTTCCATCATACCTACGGGTATGGGAGCAGCAGGCTATACCATGCCGTTGCCTGAAAATGATGAGATATTTAACACCAGAGGAAAGATGCTCCAGAACATCATAGTTGCCATGGGCGGCCGTGTGGCTGAGGAGCTGGTATTTGACGATATCACCACGGGAGCCTCACAGGATATCAAGCAGGCTACGGCCCTTGCCAAGGATATGGTTACCAAGTACGGATTCTCCACCAAGCTGGGTCCCATAAATTACGAGGCTGGAAGCGAAGAGGTATTTATCGGAAGAGAGATCGGTCACAGCAGACCTTACAGTGAGTCTGTTGCCACCACTATCGACGCAGAGGTGAAGCGCATAGTTGACGAGTGCCACAAGAGCGCAAAGCAGATCATAGAGAAGTACAGATATGTTCTTGACAGCTCATCAGAGCTTTTATTACAGAAAGAAAAACTGACAAGAGAAGAGTTTGAGAGTTTGTTTACCCGGGAAGTTTAAAAAGTGAGAGCGCTTATTCAAAATGAAAAATTAAAAAAGCTGACCATACTTTTTGCCATTTGTTCATGCGCAATCATTATTCCCGTTGCGGTTATTTCCGGCATTGTAAGAGCGTCTTCCGTATCTTCGGAGGATGAAAAACCCGTGCCTCAGGAAACCGCGCAGGTTACGGAAGAGGTAAAAGTTTCCGATGCCGATGTTACATCCAAAGGGTTTAAGATAGAAAACAGGGACGGAGTTACGTTTATTGACGGGATCCTGATCGTTAATAAAACCTACTCCATACCGAAGGATTATGACCCGGGGGATCTGACAGAAGACACGCAGAACGCTTTTGAGGATATGCGGGATGCGGCGGCAGAGGATAATATCAAACTTTGGGTGCAGTCCGGGTATCGTTCCTATGAGAGACAAAAGGAACTCTATGAAAGATATACCGCAGAGCACGGCAGGGAGTATGCCGAGGCCTATTCGGCCCGTCCCGGATATTCCGAACACCAGACAGGTCTTTCCTTTGATGTAAACGAGGCAGGAACAAAGTTTGATGAGACCAGGGAGGGACAGTGGATAGAGGCCCACGCCCATGAGTACGGTTTTATTATAAGATTTCCCGAGGGCAAGGGAGATATCACGGGGTACGAGTTCGAGCCCTGGCATTTAAGATATGTGGGAAAAGAGCTGGCTGAAAAGCTCAGACAAAGCGGAGAGTGTCTCGAGGAATACCTGGGGATAAGCTCCGAGTATCAGTGATTTGGACAGAGGTAGTTTGATGGATGAAAATATGCAGGCGGATATGGATATACATATCAACGTCGCAAAGGAAATAAGAGGCGAGCCCGACAAGGAATATTACAAGCAAAATTACGGCAAGCCATACCGCATTATGCGTCTGTGCTGTATCCCGGGCATTGCTTATTACATACTGGGTATCATATTGTTCAGGGCTGCCGGGATAGTCATTCCCGGAGCGGGAAATATCTTTACGGGATGGCTGGTAAGCGTGTGGGCCACAGGCTCCATCGCCGGCATTCCCATTCTTTATTTTGTGCAGCACCACAGCTTTTCACGCCTGAAAAATGATTACATGATCTTCAGAAAGAACTTTTTCCTGTGGCATAAAAGCGTTTTAAATGAAAAACTGGGGGACGAGATCATCACCAAGGACGAAGAATATAAGGTTGTTGAGCTCAGCTGCAAGTCCCAGGAGACAAGAGGGTATTTTAAGATAAAGGGTGTCATCGAAAAGACGGAGATAAGAAACGGAAAAAGGCTTAAGCCTGAGACTATGGCAAACATTTCCATCCCCAAGGCATTTTCCCATATGGATGAGATCTACAAATACCCCATAGCAGAGCAGAAGTATAAGGATTATTCAAAGCATCATATGCAGGAAAAGAAAAAATCAGAAGGTAAGGTGAAAAGGACATGGCAGGAGATAAAAAACTTGTAGAAGCTATTACATCCATGGAAGAGGACTTCGCCCAGTGGTATACGGATATCGTAAAAAAGGCGGAGCTTATGGCTTACTCGTCGGTAAAGGGATTTATGATACTCAAGCCCGCAGGCTATGCCATTTGGGAGTCCATTCAGAGACAGCTTGACGCGAGGTTCAAAGAAACGGGAGTGGAAAATGTATATATGCCGCTGATGATACCCGAAGGACTTCTTGAGAAGGAAAAGGATCATGTGGAGGGCTTTGCTCCCGAGGTGGCATGGGTGACCAAGGGAGGTCTTGAGCCTTTGACGGAAAATCTTTGTGTGCGTCCTACCTCCGAGACTCTGTTCTGCGATTTTTACAGTAAGGAAATAGAATCCTACAGGGACTTGCCTAAGATCTATAACCAGTGGTGCTCTGTTGTAAGATGGGAAAAGGAGACGAGACCGTTTCTGCGCTCAAGGGAGTTTCTCTGGCAGGAGGGGCATACCGCCCACGCAACCTATGAGGAGGCGCAGGAGCGCACGCTGCAGATGCTGAACCTGTATGCCGAATTTGCCGAAGAGGTTCTTGCTATTCCCGTGATTAAAGGACAAAAGACCAAGAAGGAAAAATTTGCGGGAGCGGAAGCAACCTACACCATAGAGTCC
>CACWUI010000001.1 GCA_902764045.1 uncultured Lachnospiraceae bacterium | reverse complement strand
CCCTCCCGGTACAATTCAACACATCTTCTTTTAAACTCGTACGTATAACGCATAATAAAACCCCCTTCCCTGGTTGTCCAGGAAAGGGGGTACATATCAAACCGGCACCGTTTTTTTATTAATTAGCAGCTTCTTTGGGATAAACCGAAACCTGCTTTTTATCTTTTCCTCTTCTCTCAAAGCGGACCGTTCCGTCCACGAGAGCAAAGAGTGTATCGTCTTTTCCTCTTCCTACATTTACTCCGGGTAAGATCCTTGTACCGCGCTGTCTGTAGAGAATGTTGCCGGCAAGTACAAACTGTCCGTCAGCTCTCTTTGCGCCGAGTCTCTTTGATTCGGAATCACGTCCGTTCTTTGTGGAACCTACACCCTTTTTATGAGCGAATAACTGAAGGTTAAAAAATAACATGGTCTTCTCCTCCTTTACATCTTTCTTAAAAATCAACCGTTGATCTTTTCAATCTTAACTTTGGTATAAGGCTGTCTGTGGCCGTTCTTTTTGTGATAGCCCTTCTTTGCCTTGTACTTATAAACGATGATTTTCTTTGCACGTCCTTCCTTAACGACTGTAGCTGTAACGCTTGCTCCGCTCACAGTGGGTGTACCCACCTTGCTTGCTTTGCCGTCGTTTACGAAAAGAACCTGATCAAATGTAACGGAATCCCCTTCATTTAATCCTAACTTTTCAACAAAAATCTCATCGCCTTCAGCGACTGTGTATTGTTTACCACCTGTTGCAATAATAGCGTACATAATATCCTCCTGACTATTTATTCGCCGGTTATGGGGGGAATCGTCCGATCCCGCTTTACTGACCCTGCCCGGGCGGCATGCCTTGATATATTACAGGAATTCAAAGGGTTTGTCAAATCATCCTGAAAAGACCGTTGCCGTGTTCCGTCTTACAAAGTTCCCGGTTACTGTTATAACTCAGATCCCCGCATCCAGCATATCCAACAGCGTCTCCTTATCATTCAGCTTGGGATTCTCAAGAACGATATGCATCAGCCAGTCCAGGGTCTCCCCTATCTTCTTTCCGCTGTAGCCACGCTCCAAAAGATCATCCCCCGTCACATCCAGATCCCTAAGACTGATACAGTCTCCCCTCTCCATTATCTCATCATAATATCTTCTGATGGTCTTCAGATGGTTCCGGCTGCCACGCATATTAAGCCCGGTAACTTCTTCCTTGGTAAGGATCTCCGCTTCGGAATAAACAAAAAGATATTCCATAAGCCTCGGACCGTGACGGTACATGGCTTCCCTCACGGCAAACTCATTCTCCCCTAAGGTCTCCTCCTCACCCGAATACTTAATGATCTTTGTCACCGTATCAGTGGTATTGTTATCTATCTTTAAGGTCTTCATGGCTTCCCGTGCCTCCTCGGATCTGAGTGTCCCGAGAAGAGCCGCATACCTCATGACAGGCGTGCTCGGCATATAACGGAGCATGGAACGGATCTTGTCCGCATCCTTGGATCCCAAAACTGCATTTATGCTTGGCAATATCTCCGCAAAAAGCCCCGTCAACCGGTACTCGGAAACGCACTCGGGATGATCCGACAGAATGGTCTTCGCAAGCTCTGCCTGGACACGCTCCATGCTCACATTCTTGATCCCTTCCGACATCACCTTGATCGCCTGATACGTGTCGATATCGATATTAAATCCCAGCTGGGCGGAAAATCTTATGGCCCGCATCATGCGCAGGGCATCCTCCGAAAATCTCTCGAAGGGATCACCCACCGCCCTTATGATATGTCTCTGCAGATCCGGTATACCGTCAAAGTCATCCCTTATTCCGTTTTCATCATTATAGGCAATGGCATTTATGGTGAAGTCCCGTCTCTTAAGATCCTCTCTTAAGCTTCTTGTAAACTTCACATTATCCGGGTGCCTGCCGTCCGCATAATCCCCGTCTATCCTGTAGGTGGTCACCTCATATCCGTTGCCGTTTACAAGCACAGTTACCGTACCGTGCCTGATACCCGTGTCAATGGTCTTGATAAAGATCACCTTTACCTCTTCAGGCTTTGCGGAGGTGGTGATATCCCAATCCTCCGGCTCCCGGCCCATGAGGGTATCCCTTACGCAGCCCCCTACGATATAGGCTTCATGCCCCGCATGCTGCAGCCTTGATATTATGGATGCCACGTCCTTTGGCATTTCAATCTTCATTCCGTATCATCCGCCTTTCAACTTCAACCTGCAGATTCTTATTTTCATAATCCGCATCCCAGAAAACATTTACCAGGGAATTATCATCTTTGTCCGTCAGGTCGCAGTTAATTATCTTTATCTTCACATCCTCGCTTATGTCGGTAAGACACTCAAACAGGGCGTCCAGGTTTGCACCGTAATAATCCGGAAGATCCAGCTTTCCGGCAATATATGCATGAGCCTCTTTCATCGACATAAACTCTTTAAAATCCAATGTTATCTCTTTCATAATACTCTCCGTATATCAATAAAGCTGCGTATAGGATTTGTAATGATCCTGTGTATAAAAGATCAGACCGTCATTTGAATATACGATGCGTTTTCCGTTCCGCGCGCCGCCGTTGTAATCAATATCGCATTCCCGGTATTTTCTCTTTGAAGCCTTAGGCAAAAGACCTTCGTAATTGCTGAAGGTGTCACCGCCTATGCTTTTACCCGGAGCCACCTCCCACAGGTTTCCCTCCTGTGACTTCCAGCCCAGCTTTTTTGCTTCGCTTTTTGTGATGTAGTTATCCGGCAAATGACCGTATTCATGGATATACGCCGCCACCTCGGACATGGAGGTATAGCTTCCGCTCTCATCCGGCGCGGAAACTGTTTCTGACGATTCAACCGTCTTTATGGACTCCGTGTGTCCCGTATGCTCCGAATGGTCGCACCCGGCGAGGCCTGCCGCCAGCATCAGTATTAAAACAGAGGATATAATAAACGATAATATTTTCTTCATGGATCAACCTCCGAACATGACAACATTTTACATCACAAATCCCGCCTGTGCACACCACATGCCGATAGTTATTATCCCCCCGGCGTACAGGGCCGTGACGGAGATCATCTGCGCAGCCCCTGATTTCATGCATTTGATAGCGTAGTACAGTCCCATCCAGACCACAAAAGACCCGCTTATAAAACGGGGGGTGCTCATCATATGTGAACTTAAGGGTATAAGAAGAGCCACCGCTCCGAAGACCGCCTCTTTCCTTAATCCTTTTACGAACATCCACACATACAGAGCAAAGACAGCGATACATATCCATGCGCTTATCATATAATGGGGCTCTTCCAATGAAAACAGGTACTTTTTAAACACCCCCACCACCGGAAGGAATTTCTCATGTCTCCAGGCATACTGGACATGAACAAATGCCAGCATGTCACCCAGAAAATAATAAAGATAAAGCATATACCCGAACAGCCCCGCCGGCACTAAAAGAATGGACAGCAGCCGGGAGGGTCTTGCGAAAATGCTTCCGATGTATTTGAAGATATTTCCCGAACCCGTTTCATTTTTATAAGATGTGTACATGGCCATGATAAGAGGGATGACCAATACCAGTCCCACACTTCTTGTGGCTCCTGCCAGCATGGCAAATATCCCTGCCAAAGGAAACATCTCTTTTTGCGCAGCATAAAAGAACAAAACTATGAGCATCACAAAAAGGCTTTCCGTGTAGGGTACGCAAAAATACACCGTAAGGGGTGCCAGCATCAGAAACCAGGCAAGAAGAAGCCCGTCCCCGGCAAGACCGGAAAACACAAAACCTCTTTCCTTTTGGGTAAGCCCCCGTTCTCTTATCAGCTTTACGGCAAAATACGAAGAGATAATGAGACATATATTGGACACTATCATACCGCACCAAAATGCGGAAAGGGCTCCACCGGTAATGGCCATTACGCCCCTGCAGCAAATAGGAAACAGGGGGAAAAATGCCCAGTTGGCCATTCCGTCCGCCCTGTTCGGCAAATGGTATCCGTTGTTTACGATGTCCATATAATGCTCAGTATCCCATCTTCCGAATACGTGCTCAAAACCGCCGGTTTCATTAAAGATGGCACAGTATGCGAAATAAACACCTGCCGTGATCCCTCTGGTTATTATATATATCAGCAGTATCTTCGGAAAAATAATTCCGCCTGATCTTGTGCTCATTTTATTTCTCCTCGTATTTCCATTTGGTCACAGTATGGTCTATATAGAAATCACGATACTGCTTTGTAACCTTCAGGTCTTTTCCCAGTACCAGCACCGTGACAAAAAATGCGACCAATCCGGCACATGCCAGATACAATAAAAATTTCTTCATAAGTAATACACCTGTTATATCCTCACTGTCAGGAACTCTGAACTGCCGTCCACTATTACGGTCCTTTCACCTGCCGTCACAAAAAAAGTATCTCCCGCTTTAAAGTGGTGCCCCAGTCCCGTGTCACTTGACTTTAATAATCCTTCGCCCTTCATAAAGACAAGCGCCACAAAGGATGTTCTGTCAACCTTCACCTCATGCACCGACTGATTCTTAATAAGGTCAACGGTAAAATAAATGCTTTCAACAAGCCTGGTCTTTTCTTTTTCACCGACAGATGATTTTATGGGACCTATCTTTGCAAGTGCCACATTCAGATCGATATCAGTGGAAGCCAGAGCCTTATCGATATGAAGTTCTCTTAAGTTCCCGTACTTATCCTTTCTTCCGAAATCATCAATACGATAGGTAAGATTGGAATTCTGCTGTATCTCGCAGATTATCATGCCCTCTCCTATGGCATGTATCACTCCTGCCTTGACAAACAGGGCATCTCCTGCCTGAACGGGGACCTTATTTAATACTTCCTTTAAGGTCTTGTTTTCTATCCGTTCCCGCAATTCCTGCTTGGTAAGGGACTCTTTAAGACCATAATAAAGAAAGGCATCCGGCTTCGCATCAACCACATACCACATCTCGTTTTTTCCGTATTCACCTTCTACCTGAAGGGCATAAAGATTGTCCGGGTGCACCTGAATGGAAAGAAGCCTTGCCGCATCAATAAATTTGATGAGTATGGGAAACTTATCGTATCTGTTGGCATTGGTCCCCAGACCCTTTTTACCTATTACCTGAAGATAATCGGTAAAGAAGTGTCCCTTCATATCGCCGTCTGCGATCTTGCTCACGCCCTGACTGTGGGCGGACAGCTCCCAGCTTTCGGCAATATCACCGGCATACTTTTTTCCGAATTTTTCCTTGAGATGATTGCCGCCCCAGAGATATTCCTTAAACAGCGGCTCCAGTTTTACAACCGGTTCATTGACCTCAGTGTGAATCCTCACCTTTTTTTACCTCTTGCTTCAATTGTGTCTGTCATAAAGATAATCAGGCAGACCTTCCTTGTAATCAATCTCCGTCTCGCCCTGTATCAGGGGCTTAAGATACTGTACCATTTCCACCGTGACGGTGAAGTTATCCTCATCCATCCAGTCCTTCGGTACATCCTTTACTTTATTTGCCACTTCCGTTACATCCGCAAAACCGTACTCAACGGTGTAGGGCTCATCGCCTGTTCTTTTAAGGGTAGCCATTATACCGCTCTTTCCTTCGGAGGCGTACTTAAATGCATTCTCTCCCAATGTGAAGCTTTCCTTGAGATCAGTTTCCGATGAGATATGACCCGCAGACCTTTGGGCCATGCCCAATTCTACTGTCCGTATCTTATATTCTGACTTTTCCCTCAGCATGGATGCAAGTGCCGTGGCGGCTCCTCCGAGCTGGGGATGACCGAATCTGTCCACACCGGCTGAGGCTTCGGCAATGTAATTCCCGGAATCGTCTCTTAGGCCTTCCGATACTGCCACAACCGCAAAACCGCATTTTTGAACCTCTTCGTTTACCCTGTCGATAAACCTGTCCTTATCAAAAGGAACCTCGGGAAGACAGATGATCGGTTCTGAAGGGAAGTTTTCGGGAGGCGCCAGTACTGCCGCTGCCGTAAGCCACCCGGAGTCCCTCCCCATTATCTCAACCACGGTAACATTTTCGGAAGGGTAAAGCCCCGTATCCATCATTATCTCCCTTACACTTGTTGCAACGTACTTGACCGCCGAACCGAATCCCGGAGAATGATCTATCTCCACCAGGTCATTGTCGATGGTCTTGGGAACGCCGATGACCTTTATGTCAAGTCCCTGTTTTTCAGTATATGCTTTTATACGGGCCACAGTGTCCATGGAATCGTTGCCGCCTATATAAAAGAACATGCCTATATTGTATTTCTTGAAGATCTCCGTAAGTCTTGCATAATCGCTGTCGTCCTCATCCGGTTTTTTAAGTTTGTAACGGCAGGATTTCAGATACATATCGGGAGTAAAATAAAGGCGTCTTAAGGCATCCCTGTCATCCCCGAATCTTTCCGTCAGGCTGATGATATTTTCTTCAAGTATTCCCTGGATACCATTTACACCGCCGAAGATCTCGCCCGCCTCCTCCGATCCCAGGGCTCCGCTTAAGATCCCCGCAAGGGCTGCATTAATGGCTGCGGTGGGTCCGCCGGACTGTGCAATAAGTATGTTGTTCATACCTGCCTCCTTATCCTAAAATCTCTGAAACATTTGCCCTTATGGCCTCGGCTATGTCAGGCTTGTTCATGGAATAAACGTGTATATGCTTAACCCCGTTTGCATACAGGTCAATGATCTGGTCCGTGGCATAAGCGATGCCTGCCTGTCTCATGGCGGCATCGTTGTGGCCGAATCTGTCAACCAGGTTCTTAAATCTCTCCGGCACATTGGTTCCGGAGAGTTCTATTGCTCTTTTTATCTGAACGGGCTTTGTAACGGGCATTATCCCCGGGACCACGGGAACCTTTATCTCTTTTTCCCTTACCCTGTATAAAAAATTGTAGAAAATATTGTTATCAAAAAACATCTGGGTCGTGAGAAAATCACAGCCCGACTCCACCTTTTTCTTAAGGTTGGTAATGTTAATGTCTTTGCTGTCATCCTCGGGATACCCTTCCGGATAACACGCGCCGCCCACACAGAAATCTCCGTATTCTTTTATGTCCCGGGTAAGCTCCGACGCATTTTTATAATCCGTAAAGGGCTCGCCCTCAAAGTCTTTAGGTCTGTCCCCCCTTAAGGCAAGGACATTTTCTATCCCAGCGGACTTCATCTCATCAAGGACTTTTCGTATGGACTCTTTTGTAGCACCCACGCATGTAAGATGGGCAATGGTGGGCACACCGAAAAGTCTCTGTATCTCTCCCGCAAGCTTTACGGTGTTGTCACGGGTGGATCCTCCCGCTCCGTAGGTCACGCTCATGTAATCCGGATGCTTTGCCGCCATTTCAAGCACGGCTCTTTCCACTATGGCAAAGTCCGTATCTTTTTTAGGAGGAAACACCTCAAAGGAAAGAGTGTTTTTATCCTGTGTAAATATATCTCTTATTTTCAAAATCCGATCCTCCGTTTAAAAAAATACTGTCTCCTGCTTGGGAGGCTCTGTTTTTTCCGCCTCAATGATCTTTAAAACAGGGCCCACCCCGTTATACTCGTTTCTATGCTCATAGCCCACACGGACCGTAAGATAAACCCATTGGTCATTTTCGAAACATTCCGGGCTGTCTTCGGTGATAAAACCAACCGTTGCGATATCATCCTCACAACAGGTCATGGCTTTTCTGGAAGCTACAAATATGCTTTTGTCCATGTTTTTTAATCTGAAGACCTGAGCCTTAAACCGAAAAATCTTTCCGTCATAGGCCTCATGGCGCTCTCTGGCATCCACAAACCAGATACCGAAATCCACATCCGCCACATCAATGATATCCGCATCCATATCGTAGGGAAGCACCTCATTAACCCCGGAAATGATCTCACCGTTCTTATCCTCAAAGATAACGTCTATGGCGGGATTAAGTACCTTCATGCTCCGTCTGTAAGAACCCAGATCCATGGTCTCTAAGTCACAGCGGTTAAAAACAACGCTTTCCGCAGTCTTTACCGTTTCTGCCATGATGGACTGCATATTGCTCCACTGGAGCTTAAAGGTCTCTGCGTTCATAATGGTTATGGTCTGATAAAGAGCCCATCCCTCCAGCAGCCCCACTTCGGCTATCTTTGCGGGATCCCACATGCCGTTATACTCCATGATGACTGCCCAGGGATTATACTTTTCTTCCAGCTCCTCTAACTTTTCCTTTGTAAACTCCTCTTCGGTGAGGATCTCAAGGTCCACTCCGTGTTCCTGAAGAAGGTTCAGGTCGTACTCAACCTCCCCTTCCTCAAGGGCGATGATAAGCTTCTTTTGGGCATCGTCAAACTGACCCATCTTAACAAGTTCGGAAATAAAAGTGGTCTTCCCGCTCTCAAGCTGTCCGTTGATCAAAAATATGGGTATTAAATATTCTTCCTGCTCCGGCATATCCTAAACCGCTCCTTTTTTACACACCGAATAATCCTCTGATCTTATCGATGTCCAGATCCGTTCCTACTACGACTATCTTTCCCGTTGTTTCGGGAACCCCGTCTCTTATCTCGACCTCCCCGGGAGTAACATCAAAGAAATGCCAGTTTCCTGCATCATCGGGAAGCATTCCCTTTGCTCTGAGGACAGTTCCGCATGTGGTCTCATCCGCAAGTATATCAAGGACCTTTTCCAGATCTTCTTTCTTAATGGTTGCGGGAGTTTCAATTCCCCAGCTTGTAAACACCTCATCTGCTGCATGATGATGATGGTCGTGGCCGTGGTCATGTCCGCAGCCGCAGCCGTCACCGTGATCATGGTCATGATCGTGATCATGGTGGTGCTCATGATCATGGTCGTGGTCGTGATGATGCTCGTGTTCATGGTCATGGCCGTGGCCGTGATCATGCTCATGCTCATGATCGTGGTCGTGATCATGATGATGCTCGTGATCATGGTCGTGATCGTGGTCGTGATCATGCTCGTGTTCATGGTCGTGGTCGTGATGATGCTCGTGTTCATGATCATGGTCATGATGATGCTCGTGATCATGATCGTGGTCATGTTCATCCTCACCGGCCTCATGGGTATTTCCCTCATCATCATGATAGTGGAAGTTTCCGTCACCGTGGTCATGATAATGACGCTCGGGATGTCTTATCTCATCCATGAGCATGGCGATAAGGTCTCCGCCGCCTTCCATCTGTAAAAGGATCTTTTTACCGTCCAGCTTGTCCCACTCGGTCGTAATGATGGAACAGTGCTCATTTAATCCCTGTACGATCTCTGCCGCATCCATAACCTTCGAATCATCCGTAAGCTGGGTACGGCTTAAGATCACGGTTCCCGCAGACTGGATCTGGTTATTGAAGAACTCACCGAAGTTTCTGTTGTACATCTTTGCTTTTCCGGAATCCACAACGGTGGAGGCGCTGTTTAATCTGATCCTGTCGTCTTTGATATTCTCAACTGACTTTATCACGTCCGAAAGCTTGCCCACGCCTGAGGGCTCGATGATGATCCTGTCGGGCTCGTAGGTTTTGATAACCTCTTCCAGGGCCTTTTCAAAATCACCCACAAGAGAACAGCATATGCATCCGGAATTGATCTCTTTTATCTCGATGCCCGCATCGCTTAAGAAATCCTGATCCACTCCTATCTCGCCGAATTCGTTCTCGATAAGAACCACCTTTTCACCGGGAAATGCCTCTGCGATAAGCTTTTTTATGAGAGTCGTCTTACCTGCTCCCAGGAACCCTGAAACAATGTCAATCTTTACTTCCTTCATCATCTTGTCCTCCATTTCGTTAATTAAGTCTATTAGAGTATTCTATCAAATTTTATGTGTTTTGGTAAATGTTTTCCAAAATTTCAAAAAAGTGCACAAATGTCTTTGAACAACACTCATAGTTATCGATCACTATGCCGTCCGCCTTCAGCCCCGTAAGGGAAAATGCCATGGCGATCCTGTGGTCATTGTAGGTCTCCACCACTCCCGGCTTTACCTCCCCAGGGCAGATCTTCATGCCGTCCTCATACTCTTCTACTGCTACACCCAGTTTTTTAAGTTCCGTACAAACGGCGCTTATCCTGTCGGATTCCTGCTTTCGTATGTGACCCACATTTCTTATGGTCACGGAGCCACTGCAGAAGGGTGCAATAGCCGCAAGGGTCATGGTCTGGTCGGAAAAATCCTTCATATCAATGTCAATGCCGGAAAGCCTGCCCTCTGCGGGACCCGTAAGTCTTATTCCATCTTCCGTATCCTCCGTGACGCATCCCATTTTCTCCAAAACCTCAAGGAACCTGATGTCCCCCTGTATGGTATCTCTTTTTACGCCGGAAACTGTCACGCTTCCTCCCGTCAGTGCAGCGGCTCCGTAGAAATAGCAGGCGGCGGACACATCGGGTTCTATGTCGTATTCCCCCGCTTCATAACATTGTCCCTCTTCCACGATAAAGCCCGTATCACTTCTTTTAACCCGGACACCGAATCTTTTCATGATCTCCAGGGTCATCTTCACATAGGCTCCCTCAGCCCTGGCACCCGTCACGTTTATCACCATGTCTTTTCCCGTCCCGGCGGTCACTATGGGAGCCGCAAGCAGCAGGGCGCTTAAGAACTGGGTGCTGATGTCGGAATCCACGCTCACCTCTGAGCGCATCTCTTCCCCGGCCCCCGTAAACACGGGAAGGAATCCCGGCTTTTCCACGCACTCCACAAAGGAACCCATACGGTTAAGGGCTTCAAAAAGAGGCTTCATGGGTCTTCTTTTCATCTGGTCCGAGGCCTCTATGTGATATGTGCCTTCACTAAAAGCAAGAGCCGCAGTAAGAAATCTCGCTGCCGTCCCGGCGCTTCCCACGTATATACCTGCGTTTTTATTGGGTATGTTACCTCCTTCACCGTCCACACGGATATCATTGCCCTTGATCCTGGTCTTTATCCCCAGTTTCTCCAGGGAATCGATAAAAACCTTGGTATCATCCGAAAAAAGGGCATTATTCAAATAACTTCTTCCGTCACAAAAGGCGCTTATTAAAAGCGCCCTGTTTGTAATGCTTTTTGAGCCCGGTACCCTTACCGTGGCCTCAATCGGCTTATTAACTTTTTTTATGATCTTCTGTCCCATAGCTTTAATCAGTCAAACTTTATGTGAACCGTCTTTCTGTCTTCCATGGGTATGTAGTCCTTCTGTTTACCCACGTATTTGTATGCCGGTCTTATGATCTTCCCTGCATTTACCAGTTCCTCAAGACGATGCGAGCACCAGCCGGAGATCCTGGAAACGGCAAAAAGAGGAGTAAATAATTCCTCGGGTATTCCAAGCATGGAATATACAAATCCGCTGTAAAAATCCACATTGGCGCATACCGGCTTGAAAATGTTTCTCTTTGACATGATAAGATCCGCAGCTTCCTCTTCAACCATCTCGTAAAGGGCAAACTCCTCCTGTCTGCCTTTTTCCTCTGAAAGCCTGCGGGCAAAATCCTTAAGGATGACCTGTCTGGGATCCGAAAGGGTATATACTGCATGACCCATGCCGTATATAAGACCCGTGCAGTCAAAAGCTTTCTTGTCAAGGATATCATTCAGATAATTTCTTACTTCGTCCCTGTTGGTCCAGTCTTTGATATTTGCCTCGATATCCTCAAACATCTTCTGGACTTTGATATTGGCGCCGCCGTGCTTGGGTCCCTTAAGGGAAGCAATGGCTGCGGCAATGGCCGAATATGTATCCGTCCCGGAAGACGTAACCACATGTGTGGTAAAGGTGGAGTTGTTACCTCCGCCGTGCTCTGCGTGGAGCACAAGGCATATATCAAGTATCTCTGCCTCAAGAGGCGTAAACTCACCGTTTTCGCGAAGCATGTGCAGGATGTTCTCGGCTGTGGAATACTCCTTCTTGGGAGACTTTATCATAAGCGAATCATTTAACTGGAAATGTCTGTATGCCTGATAACCGTAAGCCGCAAGAAGAGGCATCTTTCCTATAAGCTGGAGTGACTGCCTGAGCACATTGCTTATGGATGTGCTTTCCGGTGAATCATCATAGGAATAAAGGTTCAGGATACTCTTCATCATGGAGTTCATGATGTTCTCAGTAGTGGCCTTCATGATAACGTCCCTTACAAATGTCCCGGAAAGTTCCTGAAGGTCATTTAGTATCCTTACAAAACCTTCAAGCTGCGCC
This sequence comes from uncultured Lachnospiraceae bacterium, assembly GCA_902764045.1. Classification (GTDB taxonomy): domain Bacteria; phylum Bacillota; class Clostridia; order Lachnospirales; family Lachnospiraceae; genus UBA4285. Next base: position 29,830 of record CACWUI010000001.1, on the reverse strand, counting down.
TGTGAGGGAAGCTCCCCGAATATAAGAAGATAAGTCACCTCTTCAAATCTGTAGCGCTCGCCTTCAAATTTCTCAACAAGATCACGTACCTCATAGCCCTGAAAATAAAGGCGTCCGTCCACGGGAATCTTTCTTCCCCGAACATTCTGTGTGCCGCTGACCTCGGAAATCTCAGTCAATCCCGTAAGCACACCGTTGCCGTTGCTGTCACGAAGTCCTCTCTTAACATCGTATTCCACGTAAAGATTGGGATCTATCTTGTCCATCTTCATGGTCTGGCGGACAAGCTGATCGAACTGCTCCTCATCTATGGTGGTAATCTTCATCATTTCTTCATTGTTCATATATGAGCTGACCTCCGTTCATAGTTACTGAATATTATGCATGATTATCAGGTTTTTTGCAAATTTATGCCTTTTGCGCTGCGAAGGTTATCCGCAAATTCGCTTATTGTTTTTAACCGGTGGTTAACCCCGGATTTGCCCAGGGGCGGATCCAGCATTTCACCCAGATCCCTAAGACTGGCCTCGGGATAATCGATACGTAATACGGCTACCGACTTCAACTTATCGTTTAATGCCTCAAGCCCCGTTGTTTCCTTTATAAATTCAATATCCTTTATCTGCTTTACGGCGGTTTCCACTGTTTTATTTAAGTTGGCTGTCTCACAGTTTACCTTTCTGTTTACGTCGTTTCGCATATCTTTAAGGATCATCACATTGTAAAAATCCATCTGGGAAACATATGCCCCGAAAATATTTAATGCATCGGTAATATTGGCTCCCTCTTTAAGATAGACCACCGTATTTCCTTTTCTTTCTATAGACTTTACGTCCAGGTCAAAGCCCTTCATCATCTCACATATCCTGTCCGCATCCTCTTTTGTTTTGCAGACTATCTCCAGATGATATGCGCCGTTGGGGTCGTTTACGGAACCGCTGCAGAGAAAGGCTCCCTTTAAAAACGCCCTTTTACAGCAGTCATTTTTAAGGATAAGTCCCGAAGAAAATATTTTTTTCGGTTCATCATCCCCGGCCTTTTTCCACTTGATGGACATCAGGATGTTGTCGCTCGTATCCATGTCAAGATCCAGGCGTTTTCCGTCCTCCGTCTCAAAGAGCCTGCCGAAGGTCTTTCCTATGAGCTCCTTAAGGGCATTTATCACACTGATATTTTCCGACTTAAAAAAAAGCCTGCCCTCCTCCGTATTTCCGCAAAAGGCGGCTATGGCCGCGATCTCTGCGATACGACAGTGCCTGGGCAGGTCATTTCTTTTTGCCAGTTCTTCCTTAACCTTAGTCGAGAATGACATATCAAAATCCCAGCTTTCTTACCTCAAGTTCCAGCTTTACACCGTTGTACTTATACACTTCTTCTTTTATCTTATCCGTCAGCGCGATAACGTCTGCCGCCGTGGCATTCCCCGTGTTTATCACAAATCCCGAATGCTTTTCGGAAACCTTCGCTCCTCCGATCTGAAGACCTTTCAGCCCTGCATCTTCAATGAGCTTTGCCGCATAATAACCTTCCGGTCTTTTAAAAGTGCTTCCCGCGCTGGGGACATCCAAAGGCTGCTTTGACTTTCTCTTTTCCGTAAGCTCGTCTATCCTCGCCTTTATTTTTTCTTTATCGCCTTTTTGCAGTTTTAAGACCACCTCGAGAACGTACAGGCCGTCCCTGCTCACGGCGCTGGTCCTGTATCCGAATCCCAGTTCCCCGCCCTTTAGTATCTTTTCATTTCCCTGTCTGTCACATACGGTAACGCTTTCCGTAACGTCCTTTATCTCTCCGCCGTATGCTCCCGCATTCATCATCACGGCGCCTCCTATGGTCCCCGGAATCCCCGTTCCGAACTCAAAACCGCAAGCTCCGGCCTCGGCAATGCTCATGCCCAGCTTCCACATGCGGGCCCCCGCCTGGGCGGTAACCCTTACCACGTCACCCTCTTCGGTAACGGTGGTGTCGGAATAATCATCCAGGAGCTGTACCACAACCCCGTCAAAACCGTTATCGCTTACAAGCAGGTTGCTGCCGTTCCCCATAATGAAATATTCAACATCGTTTTCGTAGAAAAAACGGATAAGCGCCAGGATCTGGGCCTTTGTCCGGGGCTTGCAGAAGCAGGCCGCATTGCCTCCTATCTTAAAGGTGGTGTGCTCACTCATGGGCTCATCAAACAAACAGTTTTCTTTTCCGACTGTTTCGGTTACAAATTTTTTTACTTTATCTGAAAGATGCCTTTCCATCTTAAGTCTCCGTTAATAATCTTCTTCCTGTTCCTTAGCTTCTCTTAATCTCTTGTACAACTCTTCCGCCGCATTATAACCCATTTTCTTTTGTCTGTGGTTTATGGCTGCAGCTTCAAGTATCACCGCAAGATTTCTTCCCGGTCTTACGGGAATGGTCCTGCAGACTACTTTATTTCCCATTATCTCTTCATACTCGTCCTCAAGACCCAGTCTTTCGTAGTTCTTGTCGGGATCCCAGTCTTCTATCTTAATTACCAGATCGATCTTTTCGGTTTCTTTAACGCTTCGGACACCGAAAAGAGTCTTTATATCGATAATGCCTATTCCTCTTATCTCAATGAGATGCTTGGTCATGGGAGGCGCCTGTCCTATAAGGGTGTCCTTGTTTATCCTGCGCACCTCCACGGCATCATCCGTAACTATACGGTGCCCCCGCTGGACGAGCTCAAGGGCCGTCTCACTTTTTCCGATGCCGCTCTCTCCCGTGATAAGAACTCCTTCACCGAAGATCTCAAGCAGCACGCCGTGAAGCACCGTGCATGGCGCAAGCATGATATTCAGCCATCTGAAAGCCTTTCCCATAAAAACGGAAGGGATATCCTCCGTTACAAAAAGCGGCGTATGGTATTCGTGAGCAACCTCTATAACCTTTTCGTGGGGGATGACTCCTTTGCAAAACACCATGCAGGGTATGCCTATCTCGAAAATGTTCTGATATTTTTTCAGACATGTCCCGCTGCTGCATTCATTCAGATACTCCAGTTCCACGTGCCCCATGACCTGTATGCGGTCATTGTCAAAATAATCGAAAAATCCCGCAAGCTGCAAGGCAGGTCTGTTTACATCGGGGACTCTGATGACCGTATCATCATAGTCTATTCCCTCCGTAATTTCCTTAAGTTCCATTTCTTCCACAAAATCGGAGAGTTTTACGCCCTTTACATCCTTCATAAAATTCCTCCTTATATGTGCACAAAATTCCACAAGAGATTGCTGTCATAAAGCGCTTTCAGCACCGGATTCTCCCCTATCTGTGCCATGGCCGCCTGACCTACGGGCAGGGGATTTAGCACGGTCACAAACATCATAAACACCCATACCACCAAAAGTCCCTCACCCAGACCGATAAGAAGACCTCCTATCCTGTTCCCGGCTGATATGACCTTGAACTTTTCCGTGATCTTTAATACCGCAAAGACTATCCTCATGGCGATATAAACCGCCAGACATATGGAAAGATATACGATGATCTTTACGATGTGCCCCGCGATCCTTTTTGCAGCGGATCTCAGCACCATGGATCTTATGGTCACTCCCGGCTCCAAAAGGGAGCTTCTCACATCTTCTGCCGAAAGTGTCATTTCATTTTTGAAATTTGCAGGGAGCATGAGACTGTCCGTGTATTTTTTTACCGTATCAATCACCGTGTCCGGGTCTGACGTCATATAGGAAAGTTCTGTTTCCGTAAGAACGTGTGTGGCTTCGTCCGACGAAAGCACCGGATCCTTTGCAGTAGAAGAATCAAGCAGTGAATAGGTGGCGTTCTCTATGGACGCGGTCATTTTTGTATTGTTTATCGCCCAGTCGGAAATAGGTAACGTCAGGGCCCCTGCTATGAAAAAGCACGCCACAAGGGTCGCCACGGTAAATATTTTTTTCAGGAAACCTCTTGCAAGACCTATCAGCCCTAAAACAACAAATATGGCTATTACTAAAATACCTGTAATCGACATTTAATCTTCCTTTTGTCAGGTCAGCCTGATCCTTTGGATAAATCTCTCATTTATAAAGAAATATCTGTCCTTGCTGCCGTTTGGCACAAGCTCCACCACCGGAATCTCCGTATCCTGTTTTGTCACAAACTTTCCGCTTATATCCATGACCGCAAAGCTGTTGTCAGTTGTCATTATAATACGATTATCGTAAAAATGGTAATCGGAGTAAAGGGTATCCATGTCGATATCGTTCATAACATCGGCCTTTAAGTTGAACACCTGGATCCTTCCGGAAGAATAGATAAGGGCAAATTTGTCCTTTTCACATATGACCTTATTTACCGGCTCTTCCAGATCCTTTCTGTTCTTTTCTTTGGACTTGTCGGCGGAAAGACATGTCACGCTTTTACCTGCCACGGCTATCACCTTATCGTTTCCGAAAAACTCCACCGTCCCCACCGGTTCACCACCGAAATCATTAAATCTGCCGGTCACCGCAGTGTCCGCGTCCTTTTCAGACATATCGTAAAGAATGACTCCCGTATCCAGTACATTTCCCGAAACCTTCACGTAGGCCACCGCCAGCTTTTTCCCGTCATCGCTCACCGCAATATCCACCGGGTAACCCTCGCCTCTTATGGAGGTCTTTATGGAGTAGATATATTCCCCGGCCTTGTCGTACATATTTATGTAGTTATCTTCGTTGTCCTGCAGGACAGCGGCCACAAGCCCCTCCGCAGACACTTCGATCTGCAGTATGGAAAACTGCGTGTCGGCGTGACTTACGATCCCGTTTTCATCGAATACCTCAATGGTGTTTCCGTTTATATCACCGACGCCTATGATGTCCCCTCTGGTCTTTACGGAAGGGTTGGTCATGGTATGGACCGTGTTCCACACCTTTTCACCGTCGGAGTTTACACGCTCCACTCCGCCGCCGGAGCATCTGATATATCCGTCCTTATAGAAAATGTACTTAGCCCCCGCCTCATCCTCTCTTGATTCGGAAGAAACGATAGCGTATGAGGAATATGACCTGTTTATCTGAATAAATACCACAATAAGAGTAATTGCCACGGCAATGGCGGCAATTACTGCTATCATCATATTTCTTTTTCTTGCGCGATGTGCTTTCTTGCGGCGCATCTGCTTAAGCTCATCATTGAAACTCTCGCTTCCGATGACGTTATCATTTTTTCGGGTCATATCTCTCACTTATGATCAATGGTTTTTATAATAGTTTATAAGGCATCCGTCTGAGATGATCTGTCTCTCGTCCCCGGTAAGAAGACCCGTTGTCATTTCAAATTCCTTCATGTCCTTTGTGACAACGTAGGCTTTGGCTGATTCGCCGCCGTCCTTAATGATCCCGGATATGCCGGGGATAAAGATATAGTCTCCGTTTTCAAAGGGCAGGTCGCCCTTTTCGATAATGAAGGGAACCATTCCCCAGTTTATAAGGTTTGAACGGTATCTCTTGGTGGCGTACTCTCTTGCGATATTTGCCCATCCTCCCAGAACCTTCTGACAGGAAGCAGCCTGCTCTCTGGCAGAGCCGTCTCCGGGCTTTTCGGCAAATATGGTGCTTCCGATGCCTGTGTTTTCAGGGGTTGCGCCGAATCTGTCTTCAACCTTCTCAAGCACTTCCTTTATTTCTGCGAAAGCCGAGGCCGGGTCTTTACCTTCCTCTCTTGCCTTTTCTGCCAGCTGAACTTCTTTTGCTCTTCCCACATATGCGGGATCCTTTCTTGAAAGGGCAAACTCCGCAAGGGCAAGAGGGTTTGATCTGTAGGATGAAGTTTCTCCCGAGGGAATAAGCTCATCCGTGGTGGTAACCGGATCATGGATCTCGGATACTACCTTTATCAGAAGGTTTTCAGGCAGGCTTACCATCTGCGGCCAGTCCTTGATGTTGGGACCGAATCTTAAGGGTTCATCCGCCTTTGCCTCTCCTTTGCTGTCAAAGATCCTGTTTTCATAAATAGTCTTGTCAAAATGATAGACAGGCTTTGAGTAGCTGACATCTGCCATTTCCGTGGCAGGAGTCAGGAAGCCCTTATTTGCCGCCGTTGCAGCAATGGACCTGGCATCCATAAGGGCAACAGAGGATATCTGGCCGTTCTGAAGCTTGGAACCTTCACGGTTAGGGAAGTTTCTCGTTGTATGCCTTATGGAGAAGCTGTTGTTGGCAGGAGTGTCTCCCGCGCCAAAGCAGGGTCCGCAAAACGCAGTCTTTATAACGGCACCTGTCTCAAGGAGATCCGCCATGCGTCCGTTCTTCAGAAGTTCCATATATATGGGGGTACTTGCGGGATAAACGGAAAGGGTGAACTCATCGCTTCCTATGGAGCATCCCTTTAATATATCCGCGGCATCACATATATTCTCATAACCGCCGCCGGCGCATCCCGCTATTATTCCCTGTTCCACATAAAGCTTACCGTCTCTGATGTTACCGGTAAGATCAAGTTTCACCTTGTCACCCAGAAGCTCCCTGCTGTCCTGCTCACACTTATGAAGGATATCCTCAAGGTTTGCATTAAGCTCTTCTATCTCATAAGTATTGCTGGGATGGAATGGCAGGGCGATCATGGGCTTAACCGTGGAAAGATCCACATAGACCACGCTGTCATAGTACGCCCCTTCTCCCGGCGTAAGCTCCTTATAATCTTCCGGTCTTCCGTGGATCTCAAGGAATTCCTTTGTCTTTTCATCCGTCTGCCATATGGATGAAAGACATGTGGTCTCCGTGGTCATAACATCCACGCCTATACGGAAATCCATTGAAAGATTTCCCACGCCCGGACCTGTGAATTCCATGACTTTGTTTTTCACAAAACCTTTGTCAAACACTGCGCCGATGATGGCAAGAGCCACGTCCTGCGGACCAACGCCTTTTACCGGCTCCCCCTCTAAGTAAACAGCCACGACCTCAGGTCTGGGGATATCATAGGTTTTGTCCAGGAGCTGCTTTACAAGTTCGGGACCGCCCTCTCCCATTGCCATGGTACCTATGGCGCCGTAACGGGTATGAGAGTCGGAGCCCAGGATCATGCCGCCGCCTGTTGCCATTTCCTCACGGGCATACTGGTGGATGACCGCCTGGTGAGGGGGAACGTATATTCCGCCGTATTTCTTGGCTGCGGAAAGACCGAAGAGGTGGTCGTCCTCGTTTATGGTCCCGCCTACCGCGCAAAGAGAATTGTGGCAGTTAGTAAGAACATAGGGAATGGGAAACTTCTCAAGTCCCGAAGCCCTGGCGGTCTGGATGATGCCCACATAGGTGATATCATGGGATATGATCTTGTCGAATTTTATCTTTAAGCTGTCCATATTGCCTGAGGTATTGTGGGCTTCAAGGATACCGTAGGCCATGGTCTTTTTTATGCCCTCCTCTTTGGAGATCCCTGCTGCCTCACCCTCCGGAGTCAGACTCCCCTTTGTGTAAAATGCTCCGCTTTCGCTTAATTTAACCATTATTTATCTCCTTAGATATTTTTTCTCTTAATTCGGAAAGTTTCTCTTCATCAGGTGTCTTATGCTCCCAACCGACCTTTACGCCGTCATCCGCAAATCTTGGGATAAGGTGCATGTGAAAATGAAACACGGTCTGGCCTGCGGCTTCGCCGTTGTTTTGCAGCACATTCAGTCCGTCATAGTCAAATACCTCTTTTAAGGCTTTGGCAATTCTTGAGGCAACCTTAAAGATGTGGCCCGCCAGCTCGTCGTCCAACTCATAGATATTGCTTACATGCTCTTTGGGTATGATGAGCATATGCCCCTCGCTTGCAGGAGATGCGTCAAATATGACTTTTACCTTATCGTCCTCGTAAACAGGCTCCACGGGTATGTCCCCGTTTGCAAGCTTACAAAAAATACAGTCGTCTTTTTTCATGGATATTGCATTCCTTTCCGAAAATTCGTTGCCTTTTATTGTAACACAAAATGGCTTTTCAGGGAACGTCTACTGTATCACCGTGTACCCTGCACCACAGACTGTATAAGGCGCTCTGCAAAATTCACAAATCACAGGAATCGTTATAAACACGAAAAGAAGGAATAAAATTGCTTCGCAGTATTCCTTCTTTTCGTATAACGATTCCTGCGATTTTAATTTTGCGACCACCTTATAAGGTCTGCTTGTGCAGGGTACACGGTGATGCTGTAGACGTATTCCCCTCATTCTAAAATATAATCCGCAAGCACGTAATTACTTACATCGATCCCTCTCTCCGTGAGAGCATACCCTTCCTTTGTCCTGACAAGGGTTCCTTCTTCTGTCTGTCTTTTTATGACATCTCCGTAAATATCGATCACGTCCTCTCCGAACCTGTCTTTAAAATCAGCAGATCTTATGCCTTCGGTCTTACGCAGTCCCAGAAACATAAACTCACTCATCAACGAATACACGAGGACGGTTCTGTGTCTCCCTTCAGGAGACACAAAAACCGTCCCCTTTGCTTTTCGAAAAGACCGGGGGGCGGTTTCCTGTCCCCCATATCTCCTAACATATTCCTCAAAATCCTTCGTATTTGAAAAACGTCTCCCCCCGGCAAAAGAAGCCGCGCCGATCCCGAAACCCATATATTCATCAAGATCCCAATACTTTAGATTATGCCTGCACTCAAAGCCTTTCTTTGCAAAATTGGATATTTCGTATCTGTGAAAGCCCCTGTTCTCAAGAAATGATACCGCCTCGTGATACATCCTCCGTTCCTCATCCTCATCAGGCAGAGGCGGAAAACCGGCTATATTATCCGCAAGAGGTGTCCCCTCTTCAAGGATAAGACTGTAAAGTGAGATATGCTTTAATCCCATATCACATACCTTCTCCAGAGTCTTCATCAGATCTCCGGCTCTCTGTCCCGGAAGCCCCATCATCAGATCCGCATTTATATTTTCAAAACCCGCTTCCTTTGCCGCATTCAGACTTTCTTCAAAATCAGTGAAGGAGTGGATCCTTCCCAGAAGCTTCAGTTCCTTAACATCAGCCGACTGCAGCCCGAAGCTTATCCTGTTTATACCGGCTTTCCTGTAGGCAGCAAGTTTCTCCGGGGTTACGGTTTTGGGGTTGCATTCCGTTGTGATCTCAGGCGCGTTCCCATTGCCATCCCCGTCAGTGTCGGTATCCGGCATAAAAGTCTCCCTTACAGCCTCCATTATCCTCACCGTATCCTCAGCAGTAAGCACCGAAGGCGTTCCTCCACCGAAAAACACCGTATCCGCCTTTCGTCCCGAAAACTCACTTGCCCTTATCTCTCTTATAAGGGCATCAACATATTTTTTCTTTTTCCCCTCATTTGCGCTAAAAGAAAGGAAGTCGCAATAACGGCACTTCCTTTCACAAAACGGTATATGAATATATATCCCCAAACTCTTATTTATCAAATCTCACTCCGCAGGCAGGGCAGACATCAACGCCCGTTTTAATAATGGCTCCGCATTCGGGGCAGGGTGCAACCTCCCCGTCATCATCAGACTCCGAAAAATGCTCCGCCTCTTTTGATGCCTCTTCAAAATCCGCGCCACATTCCGAGCAGAAATGATCCTCTGCCAAAAGTTCTTTTCCGCATACGGGGCACTTCTTTACGCCCTTTACCCTGTCGATATCCTCATGATACTTTTCGATATTCTCAAGACTTTCATCTATCTGTCTGATAAAAACATCAAACTCCTCCGGAGCCTCGTCCCTGTAATGCTCCACAAACAGCTTTCCTATCTGCCTGTAGCTTTCATCTATCTTTTTGTTCTCGTCTTTTATGCGGCCGTTGAACCGTGCTATCTCTGTCCTCTGCTTGGTCTTCTCAACAGCATTGCCCCCTGCTTTGGACAGCTTTTTCCCCAGATCATCAAAAATGGACATCCCATCAACCCCCTTTTCACGTTTCTTTTCTTTCATTATATCACTTTATCGGATAAGGATTTTTCTTTTTTCAATTTTTATTTTCTCATATTTTAAATTGTGTGAATTGAAGTATGGCTATTTATGATATATTATGTTTTCCAGCAAAACGAAAAGGGGTGACGATGATGGACGATAAGACAACTTCCTCTACAGGAGGCTGCACTCATAACTGCAGCACCTGCGGACCTGATGCGTGCGGACCGGACTGCAGCACTGAACCAAAAAAAGGCTTGAGCTTTTTCGGGACTCTGGGGGCGATCTCCGACCACACGGATAAGATGAACGATGAAGAGCTTATGCAGATGCTTCAGGATGCCGTTGACGAATGGGAAGAAAGTTAAAAAAACCGGGCGACCGCCCGGTTTTTTGATGTCTTGTTATTTAATCATTCAGTTCCTTCATCTTATCAAAGATAAATACTCTGAAATCCTCCAGTGTGCCCTTTGTAAAGCCCTTCTTATATACAGACATTACCTGTCTTTTATCCATACGAAGGACGATAAAATTCTCGGATTCGTGAACGTTTGTGATCCTGCTGTAAGGAATGGAACTCTGTTGTGTCACTCCCATGCTGATATCGTGCATGGTCATGTAGTCCTCGGTGAATGTGATAAACACATCCATGTCCTTACCGTATTGCTTCCGGTAACTCTTTACAACATTCTTTGACAGGATGATGGGCTCGAAAAACCTGAAACCAAACACGATACCCAATAGTATAACGGAGATGATAAGAAGTGGCACAAGACCGTAATTGCCCATGATAATAAAGATAATGTTCATTATTATATTTGCCGTTAAAAGCACGTATATGATAATGGAATTTACCCTTCGCCTCTTGTCCCACTTAAGCATTCCTGTGTAGAGCTCTTTCAGGAGACTCTCAGTATACTCAAATCTGTTCTCAAAGATGGAATCTTCATCCGACTCAAAATCCTCTTCTGTCATGGTGTCGGTTTCATAGTCCTCATCCTGGTGTAAATCGATTTCCTCTTCGATTCTGTTCTCGTCTTCACTCATAGATCAATTACCTAAATCTCAGCTGTTTGCTTCCTGTCTCTTTTTATAAGCGTCATAATATTCCTGTGTGGCATAGTAAATGTTATCGCATGCCCCAAGATAATAAACAACCTCTACACTTTCTATTTTAAGGGGTGATACGCTGTCCGTAAGCTGCCTCTCGGACTCCTCCATCATTCCCTTCTCTATCTCATCAAGCTGCTTTCTTGCATCCGCCTTGTCCTCATCGGAAGCGTTCTTATCATTTAAGATATCATGAAGAAGAAGTCCCTTTCTTCCGATCTTTCTGTTTGTCACGCATCTGTAATTGTCAGAAGCCGTGATAACTATCTCGGAAAGATCCTTTCCCGTAGCTTTGATGGTCTCTCTTACCGCCTCATCAAAGCTTCCGTACTTTACAAGGTCTCCGTCTGCTGTCCTGCATACAATGATTTCCTGATCTGCCATTATTTTTTTCTCCTCATCTTTTAAAAATTAACCTTTGACATTATATCAACTTAGCTTCACTCTTTCAATTATTATTTAATGTAAGATCTCCGTCCTTTACCCAGCCTATCCTGCGGAAGATCATATTTATCAGAGGGCATATCACCGCAGGAAGCCCTATGCTTATCAGCCATACTCCTATGTGGTCAAAGGCGGTGATGCTCTCCATGGTCCCTTCCGCGATATTCTTTGCCCAGCCGGTATAAACTCCGATCTGTCCCACTAGACCGCAGGTCCCCATGCCTGATGATACAGCCGGTCCGTCCATCCTCAGATGAAACACGCATGTAGCAATGGGTCCCGTAATTGCCGAGGTAATTATCGGCGCCAGCCATATCCGGGGATTTTTCACTATGTTTCCCATCTGGAGCATGGATGTTCCTATGCCCTGGGAAAACAGACCTCCCCATTTATTCTCCTTAAATGACATGACCGCAAATCCGATCATCTGGGCGCAGCACCCGGCAAGGGCCGCGCCTCCCGCAAGCCCCGTAAGGGAAAATGCCGCGCATATGGCTGCTGATGATATGGGCAGGGTAAGAGCGACACCCACAAGAACCGCAACAATGATACCCATAAAGAAGGGCTGAAGTTCCGTGGCCCACATGATAAATTCCCCCACCTTCAGGGCCGCCGCGCCTATGGGCGGAGCTATAAGCCAGGCAAGACCTACTCCCGCACCTATGGTGACAATAGGAGTAACTATGATATCAACCTTGGTCTGCTTCGACACCAGTTTTCCGACCTCTGCCGCCACTATGGCTATCACAAGCACCGCCAGGGGACCTCCGGCGCCACCCAGGGCATTTGCCGCAAAGCCTGTGGTGATAAGTGAAAACAACACCAGAGGCGGGGCTTTAAGCGCATATCCGATGGCCGCCGCCATTGCCGGTCCGCTCATGGCAGAGGCAAGTCCTCCCACGGTATATTCCGTTCCCGCTACGGTGACTATGGGGTTTTCCAGAAAGGGCACATGGAAAAATGTACCGATGGTATTTAGTATCGTACCTATAAGAAGTGAAGCAAAAAGCCCCTGTGCCATGGCTCCAAGGGCGTCAACTCCGTATCTTTTAAGGGATATCTCTATATCCTTTTTCTTTAAGAATTCTTTGACTCTGCTCATTATTTTTCCTGATACTCAAGGTAGTTGTTTATGTCCTCTAAAAGGTCATCGCAATCCACGCCGTGAACTGCCGCCGCCTGCTCTATCGTCTCGTTTGCGCTGAAGTGGCATCCGAAGCAATGCATGCCGATGGCGCTGAAAAGATTCACAAGACCGGGGTCTGTTGCAAGGGCTTCGCCTATTGTTGTATCCTTTGTAATCTTTGTCATGTTTTCGTACCTCCCGTATAAATATTTATTTTTATAATGTTAAGTTGGGAGCGTTAAAAAGTCAATATACAAATGACTGTAAAACGGAAAGGTTAGTCAAAACTAACGCAATCCGCATAAACACGGGCTTTTTTACACTTTACACTTGTATTTTTCTTGAAAAAATGTTATAATTACCATGTAACAACAATTAATATTATTAATAAAAAACGGAGGTAAGGACAATGGCTTATGAAATTAATGATGATTGCGTAAACTGCGGCGCGTGCGTACCGGGATGCCCGGTTTCAGCTATCACGGAGGGAGACGGCAAGATGGTAGTTGATGCAGATCTCTGTGTTGACTGCGGAGCTTGTGCATCTGTCTGTCCCGTAGGCGCACCTGTTGCCCAGTAATTTACCTTGACCGGAGACCTGTCGCTTAGGCGGCAGGTCTTATTTTTTCTTCCCTACCATTATCCAGCAGATCGCTAAGGCTGCGGCATACAATATCAATATCGCTAAGATGATCCATTTGTACCCGGCTATGGTCGACCCGGTGGCTCCCAGGATCAGCTCCGACATATTATTCCCCGTAAGTCCTGCTATCGCCCAGGCTGACAACGCCAGGCCATGGATCTTGCTGATCTTCTTCATGCCGAAACGTTCGGAAAGCAATGCGGGCAATGTTGAAAACCCGCCGCCGTACCCTGCATTGATCACAAATAATAATATGATCATTACCACGCCTATTGCAGCATTTCCGGTAACGAGACTCAGTATACATGCCCCTATACAGCTTATAAAGATTATTTTGTAAATGGTATTTCTCTGTTTTAACCTGTCGGACAGGCTTGAGTATCCGATCCTTCCCAACGCATTAAATGCAGACGAAGCAGAAGGTATGACAGCCACTATTATGCCAAGCACTGCAAGTCCGGCAAACACGGTCTGTAGGATCTGTTTCTCATAGGTTATCAGCATAAGCCCGCAGTGGATGTTTAAGAAGAACATCAGCCATATCCCCAGAAACTCTCTTTTCTTAAACATTTCTTTAATGCTGAAGCTCCCGGCTTCTTCTTCTTTCCATCCTTCAGGCTTCTTTAATAATATATGCCCCAGAAACATCATGGCAAAATATACTCCGCCCAATATATAAAACATAGGAGCAATGCCAAGACTGTTCTGAATAGCTTCCATTATGGGGGTGGCGATAGCTTTTGCCAGCCCGAATCCCATTATCGAGATGCCTGTCGCCAGACCTTTTTTATCTTTAAACCACAGCATCAGGGTTTTTACGGGAGTAAGATAACCGACTCCTAGTCCGATCCCCATTATGCAGCCGTAACAGATAAATATAACTATCAGAGCCGGAACGCCTTTTAAAAACTGTATGGAAAGACCTGTTCCGATCATTCCGGCGGTGAAGCAGATACAGGCTATAAGCGATGACTTATGTATGTTTTTTTCGACCAGCTTGCCCATAAAGGCTGCCGACATTCCTAAGAAGAATATAGCCAGAGAGAAGGCCCATCCTACCGCAAAGCTGCTCATCCCTATCTGTTCGGCGATGGTTGCTTTAAAAGTTGACCAGCAATACACCGAACCGATAGAGCAATGTATCAATAAGGCGGGTATTGCTGCACGTATCCATTTATTTTCTAACATCTTCAGACCTCTTACATAGTTTGACGATCATTATAGCCTATTTTAGGGAATATACCTAAATATTTTTTTCAAGATGACTGACAACCTCCTCCTCTTTCGGGCTATCCTGTTTGGCCCCTGCATTCTCAACGGAATCCTCACTCTCCGTTGCCATGCGTGTCACATTTAATTTGCTTTCTTCCGTCACGGTTGATAAAACATTCGGTTTTTCTGTCTCTTCGGCTCACATCTGAAAACCGCTCAAAAAACTCTCCGGCGTGATCGCCTTCACACAACTTCCTTCATAATCTTTTACATTCCTTGTAATAATGTAGTCCGCTCCGATCCTTTCGGCGGTTACGCTTTGCAATGCATCCTCAAAATCTTCCCAATGCAGAACTGCTGCATTTCCCAAATCCCTCTGTTTCAACTCAGCAAATGAGAAAATACGGGCCATGGTATTAAATGTGTTTTCTATTTTTACAAAATCCATTTCCTTTCTCATAACATAAACCAGATTTGCAAAAGACAAAGTCAGAATATGCCCTTCCGCCATCCCTGCTTCACAAAGCTTCCATATCAGCAATGAATTATCCACATGGGGCTTTCGATCCTGTAAAACGTCAAGGACTATATTTGCATCAATGAGAAGTTTCATATTTTTTCGTCAGCCTTTCCTTATTTTCTTTTTTAAGATCGTAATTCCCTTTCAGAACACCTTTGAGTGAATCACTTAAAAATGACACCACTGCATCCTGGGGAATAAAACGCCGTACATTTTTTCCGTTTTTAGTCACGATAACCTCGTTGCCTTCCATAACCATACTTAAATACCTCCCGAAATTATTTTGCATTTCCGTAGCAGATGCTTCTATCATACTGATTCCCCTTTCATAATTAGCTAATATTATTATAGCACAAATTAGCTATTAAAAAGAAAATCTTTTTACTTTTAATTCTTTTATCTAAATTTTGAACATCCGATAAGTTTGGCGATTGCCACGATTTGATACGGAGAATACCGCAGACGAAGTATATCATAACAATAAAAGGTTGTCTATGCCATGAACCTGCATTATTTTTCTGCAACAAAAAAACACACTACTGATGTAATGTGTTTTTTTCTTTATCCTCTTTCCTTCACAATCCATGAACCATTGTAATCAGTTCCTTTTCGTTCTATTTTCAATAAAACAGGTTCATTTTCAGAAAAAAGCACTTAATGCTTGCAATAGAAATAATCCCTTCTTTCAGTTCAGAAGTGCTCTTTTTAAATTCTACTGTTTCTGATTCAAAGGCACATAGTAATTCTTTTGTATATAGATAAAGGGAGACAGAAAACCGTCCCCCCCCTGTCTCCTCACAAATATAATATTCACCCCAACTCGGTGTAAATCATCCCCCGCTTACCGCGCTCTGACTTCATAAGGAACGCCCTTGTTGCCGTCATATTCCCCGCAGGCGGATCATCCACGGGGATATTTCCTCCTCCAATGTATGACGCCTTTCGTATCAGTGTAATGTGGGGTGCAAATTTCTTTTTATCATAGGGGATCCCCTGTGCGGAAAGTTCGCGTCTGAGCCTCCTGACATATCCCGCAAGCTCCGGGCTGTCCTTTATCCCTGCCCAGAAGATATCCCTGAAGCTTCCGACTCCCTTAAGACTTATCTCAACCGGATCAAACTCCACCTGCTCCAAAACGTCAAGCACCTTCTCCGGATTTCCGTAATCACCGATAAATGCCAGGGTAATGTGCAGATTCTCACGCCGGGTAAAATTACCGGTCACTCCTTTATTTTTCAGATCATCCTGAAAGCCTGTCAGGGCGTCAAGGATGTTGTCGTCAAATTGTAAAGCTATGAATAATCTCATTATAAATCCTTTACCGTTTAAATCTCCCCGTCAAAATTATCCGAAACATAGTTTTCAAAAAGCGGCAATGTAAACGACACATAGCCATGTGTATTTCCATCAACAATTCCTTTTTTGTACGAGTTCTTTTCCGAACACAAGAAAATAGTGATTGGTCATACATTACCCAACTTCCGCTTTTACTGTTCTTTACTGTTTTAAGATAGTTTTACTGTTCTTTACTGTTTTCGTCAAGTTTCGTCATTTTTCGTCAAATTGTAAAACTATAAATATTCTCAATAAAAAAAGCCCACAACACAGCCATGAGGATCTCTTCAGACCAACCGGTTTGGCGCCCTAACCTTTTTCATGGATTTCAACATATTGCTATGTCTTAAAAAAAGTTTTCGGTTTGCGGTTTAAGCTTAAGAAAAGAACAGTTAATCTTTTACGATTCACCATTTACCAAAAAGAAAAAACAGTTTATATCTTCTGTATCGATTTTTACCTTCGATAGGATCCTGTTTTAACCTTTATAACGTAACCCTGTTATCGGGAAACCGGGTTTGAAGTTTTCGTGTTGCAGGCAAACAATATTTAATTTTTAAATCTCTATAAATGTAGTGGCATTGGACACCTTGATCTGGGTATCCAGCTCCGTAAGCAGTGTGTCCCGCTTTTCCTTCAGTTTAGCCACCTTCTTTTGCACATCCAGGGGATCCACAAGCTCCGTGGTATTTTCACGCACATATGCGTCCACAACCTCAAGGGGCTTGTCCTCCTTTACCTTGGTGTCTTTCCCGAGAATGGACAGCCGCATGCTCTCAGCATCCTTTGCAAATTCATCACGGGACACCCTGGCATCAAGCACCTTCTCTTCGTTTGGCTTGATGGTATCCACAAAGCTTGCCTTTGCGATCTTGTCCCTGATCTTTTTTACAAGCAGGTCTCTCTCATCAAGTGCCTGTGTCACCAGCATCTTATCTGCCATGATTCTCTCCTCCCTTTTTAATGCATTTCCTTGTCATGCTTACAGTATAAAACACCGGGAGGCTGATGTCATTTAACCTGTGGTTGAATTGGTAAGAGAATGGAATAGAAACCCCCTGAGTTGCTGCTCAGGGGGTTTCGTTGTTTCATATTGGAATCCTTGTTTCCATAGCATTGTACAACACTTCGTCAAATTGTAAAGTCTCCTCGAACCCGTCCCCCGGTCTCCTGTAATCGCCCTCCGATCTTCTTTAAATAATTTATCAATAGCCGTAAATATTTCTTGATAAAATAGCGAACATATGTTACAATCATACATCTACCACCACCGATTCGGATACGGAAAAGGAGGGGGGGTATTTGTTGTTGCAAATTCTCGTTAAAAAAGATGGAGACTAATTAATGAATGAGCTTATTGAATACAATATGTCGGATGATTTGCAAAGGGATTTAGATAGTATTGTAGAAAATGCCCAACAGTCTGCAATGACATCTGTAAATACAGTACTGGTACTTCGAAACTGGCTCCTTGGTATGCGTATCTCAAGAGAAAATATGAATGGTTCACGAAATGAAAGATACGGTGAGGGTATCATATCTAAATTATCCGAAGAGCTAACTCAAAAATATGGTAAGGGTTTTGATAAACGCTCTCTTTATAGATATGTGCAGTTTTATCAGACTTATCCGGAGATTGTGGGGACACTGACCCCACAATCAGATAGTGTCTTTAATTCAAAGGTTATGGGGACGCTGACCCCACAATTTAGTGAAAGTGCAATAATTAATAAAGATAGAAGAATTCTTACATGGTCTCATTATGAACGTTTACTTCAGGTCTCTGATTCTGAAGCAAGGGCATGGTATGAGAAAGAGGCTATAGAACAGTCATGGTCTGTACATACATTGAGGCGGAATATTAATACACAGTATTATGAACGAACGCTTTTATCGACTGATAAAAAGTCGGTCGAGGAAGAAATGAAAGAAAATGTAAACCCTTACCGGAAAAAATATGAATTTTTAAGAAATCCTATTATTGCCGATTTCTTAGGAATGGAAGAAAATAGAAAATATCATGAACCGGAGCTTGAGAAAAATATTATTGTAAATTTGGAAAAGTTTATGATGGAGATAGGAAAAGGCTTTGCTTTTGTGGAACGGCAACAGCGAATTCATACAGAGAAGGAAGATTATTATATAGACATTGTATTTTATAATTATATCTTAAAATGCTTTGTTTTAGTAGATTTGAAAATTGGAAAGATAACGCATCAGGACGTGGGTCAAATGGATATGTATGTCAGGATGTACGACGAATTAAGAAAACAACCGGAGGATAATCCTACACTTGGTATCGTTTTGTGCTCTGAGACAGATGAGGATATCGCACGATATTCGATCTTACATGGAAATGAACAGCTTTTTGCCAGTAAATATCGTCTTTGCCTACCTACAGAAGAGCAATTACGAGCAGAAATTGAATCACAAAAAGAAATGTTTTATGTGCAACATCCGGAATTAGATGATAATACTGATAAATAGTACAAAATCCCATAAGCAACAGGCCTACCCAGCGCCATAACCTGATTTGTTTTCCATATTTTTCCTCTTTTCTGTTCATTACTGTTTTAAGAAAATTTTACTGTTCCTTACTGTTTTTGTCAAAGTTCGTCGTCTTTCGTCAATAAGAACTTCTTTGTCATTCGTGCCATATCAATGGCTTTGGCATCAGATATTCCGATGTTTTCCACATAATTATCTGCCATTGCTCTGGTATTAAGGGGATTCAGCTCTATCATCGGTGCCCTGTAAAGAAAGGTAATGGCCGGACGGCAAATAAGTTGGTAGCCAAATGTCAAGCACCTTCTCCGGATCCCCATAATCTCAAAAAAAAATGATCGAAGGTCTTCTTCGATCATTTTTTCTTTCTTATTTTTTCCTTAAAATCCACTCGTTTTATCCTTTCTGTTGATATTATATATACAACTGCTTTCCCTGCACAGACCATCAGATATGGCAGCTGTTAAATCCCGGCTTACACCTGTTGCCGTTTCCGTCGCTTGCCTTTGCATGTACAGTCCTTGGTCTTGGCTCTCCGCCGATAGCACAGTTGTTATATCCCGGCTTGCATGACATTTTACCGGATACCGGCGCCTTTACCTCTGACTGACTCCTTCGGCCATTTTCTACACCGCAGCTGTTGTAGCCCGGTAAGCATCTGCTTGTACTGTTATAATTTCTCATAATAATTACCTCCCTTTTTTTGGTTTTTAAAATTGTTGTTCGGTCTGTTTTCGATGTTTTAAGGATGATTGCATTATATTCCATATATCGACATAAATATTGAACTTTTTTTCATTAAAATAGGATTATTTTCTATATTTGGACCTCTCTTCCGTAAAAATGTGTTAAAATATCTGCCATTAGCACGTTTTTTAAAATAAGGAGTATTTAATGTTTATAGATACCATTCACTATAACACGAGAGAGTTGCCGGTCTTTACCTGCAGAGAATGTCTTGGTGAGCATAAGACACACAGCGAAATGTCCCACATGCATAAAGATATTGAGATCATATCTGTCCTTAAAGGTTCTATCAGGTGCCAGACAGAGGATTCTCCCTTTGACCTTAAAAAAGGCGACATTTGCTTTATAAATCATGACCGTCTGCATGCCCTTTACCCTACGGACGAAAACAGCAGCCACCGTATCCTTATCATCGGAGCAGATCTCCTTAAGAATATACCTGCTGTCTATGAAAGATATATCAGGATTTTTTTAGAAGATAAAGGCTTTTCCCATTTACGATTTGAAGGAAGCGACAGTCATGCTGCGGAAATAAATAATTATATTTCTGAAATTGAGGAAATAAAAAAACGGGATGAAGACGGATCCGAACTTGAAATGCTATCTATACTTTATAAGATAATGTGGCATCTTTATAAAGCTTATGTATCGGGACCTGCTCCTGCTCCCGTAGAGGAAAACCAATTCATACAACAGAAGATGGCTGAATACATATATGAGCACTTCAGTGAACCGATAACACTTGATGATATCGCAGCCGCAGGGCATATCAGCCGGAGTCAGTGCTCAAAGCTTTTTAAACAATATACCAATTTGACGCCTGTTAATTTTTTAAATATGCATCGTCTTGAGATCAGCCGCGATATGCTCAGGACAACTAATGAAAGCATAGCTAAGATCGCTCTTGATTGCGGTTTTACTGATCAGAGTTATTATAATCGTCTCTTTAAACGACAATACGGATGCACTCCTTTGGAATACAGGAAAGGTGATCAATGGTGACAGTTCTCAGTCTCCATATGGGAGACAGAAAACTGTCACCCTGTCTCCTCGAACCGTCCTCCGGTCTCCCGCAATAGCCCTCCGATCTTCTTCAAACAATTTATCAATAGCCGTAAATATTTCTTGATAAAATACCGAACATCTGTTACAATAATTCGGCTACCACCTCTATACTGGGTACAGAAAGGAGGTGTTTTACTTGGAGAATTTTGTCTCGTTTATCGTCTCCCTTGCAGCAAGTATCGTTGCATACTTTATCTGCAAATGGCTGGACGGCAAATAAGTTGGTAGCAAAAAGGATTAAGCCTCCTTTATACAAAAATGGAATAGAAAACCCCTGAGTTGCCGCTCAGGGGTTTTCGTTGTTTTACTTGGATTCTTTGTTTCGTACAGTGATATTGTATATCCTTTAGGCTTTTTTGTAAAGTTTTTTAAAAACTTTTTTACATCCTGTTTTTGCAGAAAAGGTGACCCCGAGGGACATGGGGACGGTTTTTGTGTCTTGTTTTTCGCAGAAAAACAGGACTCAAGAACCGTCATCGTGTCCTGAGTAAAAGGTAGTGTCGGAACGGTTCTGTTTCCTGTTTTTTAACAGAAGACAGAACCGTTTTTGTCTTATTGATCAGAAAAGGTAACACAAAAAAAGATGACCGAAATCTTATTCAGTCATCTTTATATGTCAGGCTATATCCTGATCTGTCTTCTTTTTACGTCTGCCTCTTGCTGCAATTGCAGTTATTCCTCCTGCTGCGGCTGCACCACCGATGATATAGATCCATGTTGTTCCCATACCACCTGTATCAGGCAGTTCTACTTTGGTCAGTTCGTTCATATAGCTGAAATGGAAGCCAGAAACTCCAAAACTATATTCTGACATCTTCGCAATGTTTTCAACAAGGTCAGGATTAACAAATTCTACCTGTAATTCGGTGTTGGATCCGGATGAACCGCTGCCTGATCCTGTACCTGTACCTGATCCCGATCCCGGATCAGAAGGTGTTATCGGAACAAATCCTGTTCCTTCTTCAAGTAATATCCTGTACTCTTTATTAGGCTGTATACCTGAAGCGTTAACCCATTTGCTTCCGTTCCATGTCTGTAAAACAACAGTTGAAGCCTCTGATTCCGTCAAAGTTCCCTGCAGTGTTGCAGTTCCATAGTCCCAAATTGTATCTGCAGTCCTCACATACTCTAAGTTACTTAAATAAATGGTCTCAGTTTTTCCTCCATCTACATTTCTGTATTTATCAAGCTTAAGTTTTCCGTTATTATATTTCCAAACAGGATACCTATTTGCACTTCCTGTATAAGGTGATATACCAAACTGACCACCTTCATCTGGTTCACCGTCATTATCCATAGGAGACCAGAATGCACACGTCAAAGGATAATAATTTGTTCCGCTGGCTTCAGCTCCAGATGAGATCGTTTCAATATCATATACCAAATATCTGGTTTTATTATTGGCGTCTATTATAGTAATCTCTCCGTCTTGGGTTGTAGTCCAAACCATTTTATTATCATCAGCATATGAGTATGTATCATTATCTGAGGCATCAGTCAATCCCACATTTCTGGAACCAGTCAGATAGGTTAATGCTTTATATGTTTTCCCTTGTGTATTCCCGGTATTTGATCCGGTATTCCCCGTATTGCCATTTCCGGAACTATTATTTCCGGTGCTGTCATTACCGGTACCACTGTTTCCGGTGGTGCTGTTATTATTTGCACCATTATTTCCGCTGCTTTCGACACTTGTCACTTTAATCTCTACAGGTTCACCTATCGTATAGTATTTTGGTGACTTTGTCTCCACCAGCCAATATCTTCCGGTCTTTACTCCGGGGAATTTATATAACGCACTGTTGTCACCTTCAACAGGAACACTTACTATACCTGTTGTCTTTGCTTTTTCTTTAGCATCTTCTGCATCCAAAGCCTCTACAAGCCTGAATTCCGCTTCAAGATCATTCTTGTTTTGAATAGGTTTTCCTTCTTCATCTACCTTCTGAATAGTCAGGTCTGCCAAAGACTTATTAACAAGCGTTACTTTGGTATTTGTTACAACTTCAGGTATATCTTCAACTCCGATAAGATTCTGGTATCTGTACAGATTGCTTGTTGATTTAGGTATATACAGATACAACTGCTTATTCTTTGTCAACGTAGTTAAATCTGCATTGTGGATCAGCCTCATAAAATCGCGATAAGCCTGATGCAATGTTATATTGCTTCCGTCTGCTTTTCTGATATTTACGTTTGGTCTTTCACCACCCAGTCCGTTATCTAATGCAAATACTTTGTTTGCCTTATTACTGAAATCTGTTCCTCTATATGTTCCGTACCAATCTGCGTATTCAAAGATCGCACATTGTGTCATCCACTTGAACTGACTGTCTGTCAATCCATATTGTGTCTTGAACTGTGTAGTATCGTTGCCATATCCATATAGATTTATTACAATAAGCCGTTTATACAGATTATCTAAAGGTTCATTACCAAAACGAATACCATTAGACCTTTGAGCATACTTTGAACTAACTATATAATTAGCCAGATCACTGGAGGATCCCACCACTACTTTCTTATACTCTAACGGATTATAGTAATATGAGTTCTCAAATGTGTTCGGTCCCTGTACCGGATAGTTTATACAAAATGCAGGAATCTTCGGATTATTGTAACCCTTGCTAGTCTGCAGATAATGTATCTGAGAACCTATATAACTACCGTTTCCTTTGTCATATGTAGAATATGCATAGTATGTCGTATTATCAACACCACCTGATGAGGAACCGCTTGTTGAGGATACTTCCATCTCTACCGAAGAGTTAATATATCCGTGAACATCTCCCTCGCGGATACGGTATTGTATGGTTCTGTCAATTGTTACCCCGTCAGCCTTATAGACATACTTCGGAAGATTATCTATTTTATAAGTCCATGTATCTGAATCCGGATTCGGCTTGTCTATAGTGTAAGATCTGTACACCTTAAACTGGTCTTGATTCTCCGCATCCGAATCAAGGTATATGGTGATACTGTTGGGTTTCTCTCTTCTTTCACCACTGCTGTAATCCCATTTCTTGGTAACATCAATCTCGGTAGTATCAGTTGTGTTTTTAGCATTGATAACGAATGCTCTGTCATCGTCAACGCTGACCCTGCCGTTGCTTGTGTTGCTTATATCGGAAACGCTTCCGTCATTGTTAAGCTTAAAAGTAAATTCGTTTACTGCCGTATATCCTTTTGGAGCCTTCGTTTCTTTTACATAATATGTTCCCGGCTCTAAAACTGTTCCTGTGGTAAAGTAGGATCCGCTGTTTTCAAGTATCACCTTTTCACCACTTGAATTGTTCTTGCGTAATTCAAATGTCGCACCGCTAAGATCTACATAGTTTGGATCTATCTTTCTGATAACGACCTTAAACAATTTCTTGGTATTATAGAGAGTTCCTCCGCTAGCCAGATTTCCATCCGAGAATCTCTTCTTAAGAGTAATGGGAATTATTCTTTCAGCATTGTTCTGTGCAACAATGATAAATTCTCCATCATCTGTGATTGCATTTGTAAGATCATCTCTGCTGATGTCTTTCTTGTACAATCCATACGCCTTCTGAGCGTCCGTAGCTTCATACGCCAGACCGTTGGAATACTTGTAGTCTGTTCCTATAACAGATCCCAGCGTCTTGCCTTCTACACCATCGGAGCCCTTCTTGTAAACTGAATATTTTACCGTATTTAAACGTTCACTTCCGACAATGTCATATCTTCTTCTGGAGTTTCCAAATCCGCCGTTATAAGTCAAATCGAAATATGTACCTGAAGGTAAGGTATCCAGATCGACTACTACAGGATTTGTTTTAACTTTCGAAGAGAAGTTCCCCGGTCCGACATAATTAGTAATATCGTATCCCCAATAAGCATCATTTATGTAAACAGGAGTTATACCATATTTCTCTCTCAAATGATCAGTATCACCGGGTTTGGCGACAACCCAGCCATCACCGTGATTTGTACCGGATAACAGTTTTCTGTCTGCGCCTGCGGCAATTGTAATCGTGTTATCATGAAGCTTTGTATTGCCGTACTTGTCTACAAGCTGCTTGGAGATCTGGTCTGCAAAGCTTTCAGGCGCCTGATAAGTGAATCTTTCACTTCTTTCTCTGTTGCCGATCCATCCGCTTCTGTTGACACATAACAAGACATAATCACCTGAAGGCAGATTTCCACTGTTTAAGATGTTATTAAGCCTGCTCTGTATAACCTCTGCAGAAGGTTTCGCGCCGTTCTCCTCGTAGGAAAGATAAATACGTTCCGCCTTTGTAAAGCTGCCAAACAACTCGGACAGTTCGGCAGGCATATTACTGCCGTTTGCTCCTATTTGTTGGGACAGTTCATCAAAAGGTGACGTGGGACTATTTTTATTTGTTCCTCTTGCTAAATAGTATGCATATCTTTCAGTATCTATATCCTTAATGGTATAAGACTCATTAACACTGTTACTGTAAGACACATCATAATATTTAAAGAAGTTCTTCACAGCTGTTTTACTGCTGTTCTTCAAACTCTGAAGATTTTCTTCAAGGCTGTACTTTTTGCTTTCAAAGGTAGGAAGCGAAGGTGTCTCTATGGTCCATGTTCTGCCGTTAGCACCTATTGAGGTGATCCTCAGTTCATGGTCATAGGATGTGTTCGCAGGAATATCCTCTCCACCCAGCTTAAGCTTGAGCGCCTTAAGGAATTCCGTCTCAACCTCTCCGGAAGGTGCAGTTACATCATCACCTTCCCAGATCTTAGTTATCTCAAACTTTTCAAGCTTAGGCTCTACAGTTACAACATTTGTCTTTAACTCGGTAGTAGATCCACCTTTGAAGCCAAGTGTATAACCTGCTCTGTTTCCGATACCATCATGCATAGCATCAGCACCATCAAGTACAGGCGCATCTGTGCTTAAGTAAGCAGGAGTTGTAACCGAACCATCTACCTCGACCCAGTTGAAATTCTGAGTGCTTACTTCAAAGTATTCACATTTATTTAATAACACATTGTTACTGTTTCTTTCATCACTTCCGGTCCAGCAGTAAAGTAGATACTTACCGTCAATGAGGTTCTCAAACTTACCGTTTCCTGAGTACTTTCCTTCTCCTGAACCATCTTGTGCTGACTGTTCTTCGTCAATCTTCTTCGTTCTTACAATAGACGTGCTTTCCTGAATGCCGAATAAATCACGCGCATTCTCAGGAAGTATTGTTCCTGCATTACTCGTACTTACACCACTCACACCCCAAGTATTTGCAGTAAAGAATGGTTGTCCTGCTGAACTAACACTTATTCTGTAAAGTCTGTAATGTACACCTTTAGATGCGTGATCTGCTTCGTAATCCTTAATAACATATGTTGCTCTGTTTGTGTTATTTACATTTTTTGAATATGTAACAGTTGCTCTGTCATCAGAAGCTGCTTCCTTCTCTCTAAGCTTGGACATTACATTTCCATAAGCGCTCTCTTTGATCTTAGCATCAAAGGTCACCTGTACCCAGTTGCCCCAAAGCTTAGTGATGGTATCTCTGTCATTTATAGTTACTTTAAGTTTGTTTCCTGTCTTCTCAACAGTGTACTTGTTATCAAGCGCAACGTCTACAACTTTTGTATTTCCGTTTACACTTCCTGTAGCTACAGTTCCTGATCCGTTACCGATGTGATCATTATCACTAAGTACTCTGATCTGGTTTAATGTGTTGTCTGTGCTTGCAAACTCAAGCCAGTCCACAAGAGTATCATCGATAACTACCGTTGATACACCGTTAGGAATATAAGCCATGATGTCATATGTAAAGTTGGAGTCAAATCCCGCAAGGGTATCATCAACCTTCTTATTAACATATTTTTCAATTTTTGGTGTTTCAGGCTGAGGTTCTACAGTAACCGTATTGGTCTTTAATGTCTGCTGACGTCCACCACGGTATGTAACAGTAAATGTAGCTCTGTTTCCGACACCATCATGAAGCGGATCGTCAGAAGTGTTCTTCTTGTCAGTTGTGCTTCCTGTCACAACCTGCGGGTCAGTCTGCTGCTTGCCCTCGCCCATGTATGGGGAGTCGTTCTTGAAAGCTTCAGGTAAACCGTTCTGGCTGGTTCCGGCAACACTTACCCAACTGATATCTTCGTTTCCGTCGATAATCTCAAAGACCTCACAAAGATCAAGATTTGCTCTTGACTTTGATTGCTCACCATTGGTCCCGTCGTCTTCGGTTCCGTTCATTACATGAACTACATATTTACCTGCAGGCAGGTTTTTGAATGTTCCATTATCAAAGTTGGCATCTAATGGATTGTGACCTACTCGCTGAGTTCTTCTTACTATGGTATCTGCAGATATACCGATGGCCTTTAACTCTTCATCTGTAAGGTAATATCCGGCATTTCTCTTCAGACTGTTGTTCCATGTAAGAGACTCCATATCGTCTCCGTCTATATTGTTACCTGTCTTGTCAGAAACTCTGTAAACACGATATGTATACTTATTCTTGTCAAACTCGTTTCTTAACTTATAAGAATTGCTTGCCTCATTATAGGTAACTTTTCTGTCCTTATTGGACACTTTACCCATAACATCATCATAATGATCACTGTCAAGCTGTGCATCAATAGTTATCTGTACATATTTACCGATAAGGTTCTTAAGTACCGTCTTATCTGTCACTCTGACTGTAAGAGTATCATTAAGTATGATCTTCTCACATGCAGCATTTACCTGGCTGGTAAGAGCCTGGTTTACTACGCTGTTTCCTGTGTTATTTACTTTTCCTGTTGCAACTGTTCCACTGCCGTTACCGAGATGGTCGTTGTTATCAAGAACCTTGATCTGTATAGCTTCAGTTCCGCCTACATACTCGATCCAGTCAACAAGAGTATCGCTGATAGCGAATTCTTCAGCCTGATCGGGCACCTTGGCAATAATATCATAGGTAAACTGCTGACCGATATTATCAAGATCCTGGTCTACCTTTTTGTTGATATATTTTTCAACACCGGGCTTTTCACGCTCGGAGTTATCCATTTTAAGGTTGTTGTTGTCACCTTCCGTGTAAGCCTTGGTTGAGTATTCATGTATTTTTGTTATCGTTTTGCCTTCTTTATCCTTGTAATCGACCTCTTTATGTGTCTGTGAAAGCTTAACTGTTGAAGGCTTCTCAACGAGGTTGTATGAAGCAAACTCCGTCTCTCCCTCACTTATAGTAAACTCTTCGATTACGTTTCCATTTCCCTGAACGAGTGCATATTCTCCGTTAAAAAGCGTCTCGTTGACCTCAGTCACACCATTGTACTGTTTAACAAAATAAAGTCCGCTTTTGTATTTATCCGGGAAATTTGTATAAGGCCACTCTGTTTGTGCCCCTATATTTATAGGCGCATCGTATTTGCCGTCTGTCTTAAAGTTTGGATCCCTGTCTGTTTCAGAACCACTGTTTTCATCTACTTTCTTCAGAAGGAAGTAATTATTTGAAGCAACAAGACCGGTCTTTTTATGCGGAAGTGAAGGAACCTCCTCAACCGCAAAGTTCCAGTCTGTTACCGTTCCCGTCGTAACGCTGCCCGGAATATCCCAAAGAGACATCAGAGTATTGTATGTTTTATTGTCTGCAGTCATCTCAAAGACAGGAGTTCCGTCATAACCGTAAGGAAGCTGTATCTTTGCAGTCCAGCCGGAAGTCTCATCAACAACTGACTGCACACTTCCGTTTCCGCCCTGTGCATCACCGGCTGTTCCGTCAAGTATGAACTGATACCCGGGAATCGCAACCTTGGTTCCATCCGGCTTAATAATATAAGCCTGGAAGGCCATAGGCTTAGAAGCAACACCTGTCCATGTCTTTGTGAAGGTAGTCTCCGCACTGTGTCTGTAGATATCTCCGCTCTGACCGAATATTACGGTACCGTTTGATGCGATACCACCACCGGCACGGGCGTTGTTCTGTGTGATAAGAACACCCTTTGTTCCTCCCTGGGTGTTATCAGTCGTAATATTATTGCTGTTTACGATATCATATCGTGCACCTTTTCCGGAATATAATTTATTCCATACCAGATGCTCGCTTGGTCTGTCAAGGTACACATACTCTGACTGATCCTGCGCGTTAGTGTTTGCTTTAGATAATGTGAAACCACCGTCCTTTGCAAGAGCAGTCATATCCCAGTCAATCTGACCATTACCTTTTGTTCCGTTGTTTCCGTCAATATATGCACCTACAAGGTCAGGCTTGTTAGTGTCATTAATAAAGAAGTTAATGGAAGCATAACCACCAAGAGCACAAAGCCAAACACCACCGCCGAGACCGCTGTGGTTCGGAAAGTCTCTCCAGTCCCCTGTACGTGTAGCCGATAAGATCCATTTCTTAGCGCCATCGCTTACAGGGCTCCAGTCCTTCTTGCCTTCATTTCTGTCCGTATCATTTATGGAACCATTGTCATTTCTCACATTACCGAGAGGGTTATCATAAGTATATGTACCATCGGCATTCAGTCTCGCACGATTCCCGCTTACAAGTTTACGCTTAAGATAAGCATAGTCACTTGCTTCCTGGCCTGCTTTTGTTTCTTTCCATGCGTTGTTGTTATTTACATATGTATTGGGAAGATAGAGAGTGTAAAGACGATCTGCAAAGTCTCCCTCTACATAAATCGCACCACCAAGCGTTCTTGAGTTGTTATCTCTGATGATACCGGCTTTCAAATAAACCTGATCGGACACAACCTCAATAGCACCGCCTCGGCATACGGCCGTGTTGTTCTCAATAAGACCACCATTCATGTCAAAGATAGCTTTTGCGTTTGCTCTCTTCTTGTCCTGCTTCCAGTGCTCGATAGGATCTATCTCTGAGCAGACATTAAATGCACCACCCTTATACCATGAGAAATTATCCTGAACTTTTCCGGCGTTCATGACTACTTCTGCTGTGTCATTGTCTCCAACCGGCCAAACAAATACGGCACCTGAATCATGAATACCTACATTACCTGCGATAGTAGGACCTGCTGATGTACCGGCCCCCATAGTCACCTTTGTACTTGAAGCAGCTGCGCTTGCAGCCCATGTAGCAAGCTGATTGTGACCGCTAAAGCTCGGATCGCTTGCAAAGGGATGGTTGTTCTTTGTCTTAACTATGATCGCACCCGCATCAGCTTTGTTGCCTGCTATAAGTCCACCGTTAAGCTGATGATCATTTCCACCCGTGAAGATGATTGCACCTGCGGTATAAGTCTCCGGCTTGGTCTGAACATGATTCTTAATGTCCTGAGCTTCCTTACCTGAGTATTCATCATCTCCTATTGTATAACCT